>JAGYLT010000047.1 GCA_018400545.1 Bacteroidales bacterium | reverse complement strand
CACTGATCAACAACATTGTAGATATCGGTAACTTTTTACGTGTAGAAAATTTTAAGGCGCAGGCCAGTAATAATTTTTCAGGTAATGAAAACTTCAATGAACTTTTTACACAAATCGAAGAATATCTGGAAAATCTTGAGAACCTTGAGAACAACAATGATAACCGGTTCTACCTTGAAGGCATCCGCAATTCTGCAAAAGCATACCACAATTCCATCTCAGAATATATCGCCAACTTCAGCAACCTGCAACTCACAAATTCCCGCATTTCGGAAATCGGAGATAATATGACGGCGAATTTCATTGCCCTTTCCAGAGAAAACACCGAAACCTCAAAAGATTTCTCCGTAAAATCAACAGATAAAATCCAGGAATCCCTTCAAATCCTAATCACCGGTTTACTCGTTTCGATCCTCATCAGTTTAATACTGGGATGGCAAATCACCCGGTCGATCACCATACCCATCAGGAAAAGTGTTGCATTTGCAAAGAAAATCGCCGACGGAAATCTAAGGGAGACAATAGAAATCAGCGGAGAAGATGAAATGGGCGAGCTGGCCGGTTCGCTCAATGCCATGAAAAACAAACTCAACAAAACCATATCATCTATACAAACAGCAGCGCAGCACATTGCGGATGCCAGCAACCAGATGAGCCTGACCTCACAAAGCATATCGCAGGGCAGCACGCAGCAGGCTTCTTCCGCCGAAGAAATTTCAGCGTCCATGCAGGAAATGTCGGCCAGCATTGCACAAAATACAGCAAACGCCCAGCGCACGGAGGGCATCGCCGAAAAAGCGGCCGATAGAATGAACTCAGGCAAACGAAACGTTGTGGATGTTGCCTCCGCAATAAAAGAAATCACAGAAAAAATTGCCATCATTGGCGACATTGCCTATCAAACCAACATCCTTTCGCTGAATGCGGCAGTAGAGGCCGCCCGTGCAGGTGAATACGGAAAAGGCTTTGCGGTGGTGGCCGACGAGGTGAAAAAACTTGCCGAACGCAGCCAGGATGCTGCCATGGAAATCGATAAGGTATCAGGATCGGGGGTAAAACTGGCTGAACAATCCAGGCAGATGATCAACGAAATTGTACCACAAATTGAAAATACCCTGAAACTGGTACAGGAAATTACCGCATCAAGCCTGGAGCAGAATTCCGGCGCCGAGCAGGTGAACGAATCCATCCAGCAATTCAACCAGGTGATACAACAAAATGCGGCTGCAGCAGAAGAAATGGCCACAAATGCTGAGGAACTGGCCAGCCAGGCTGACTATATGAACCAGATGACCTCATTTTTCACAACTGACACCTATGAGCAAAAATCCGCAAAAAAGCCAGACAATAACCGGCCAAAGAAACCGGAATTAAAACAGGTTGAAAAATCCCTGCAAATCAAGAGCAACCAAAAGCAGGGCGTCAATCTCAGGCTTGGCAGCGACAATCTGGACCAGGAATACGAAAAATATTAAAACATTTAGCATAGCGTGCCCACGAATTACATACACGAAATATACAATGCCGAACTCACCGACCCCGACTTCGACAGGTTGAGTAAATTCATATTCAGAGAATATGGCATTAAACTGCCTCAGCATAAAAAACTAATGCTGCAGGGACGGCTGCGGGCCAGGCTAAAGGAATGCAATCACAAAAATTTCGCCGAATACATCGATTTTGTTTTTAGCAGCGAAGGCCAGCAAATCGAGCTCATCCACATGATCGATGTGGTTACTACCAATAAAACCGACTTTTTTCGCGAGCCGGATCATTTTGATTATGTGTTCAAAACAGTCTTGCCTGAATTTTACATCCGACACCGGGGCTCGTCCGCATTAAGCATCTGGAGCGCAGGTTGTTCCACGGGAGAAGAACCCTATACCATGGCCATCATCCTCAATGAGTTCAAAGCCCTGAATCCGGGTTTCAGGTTCGATATCCTGGCCACCGACCTTTCATCACGCGCACTGGAACAGGCCCGGCTTGCCGTGTATCCTGAAAATAAAGTTGATGTGATCCCCCTCAGCCTGAAGAAAAACTACCTGCTAAAAAGCAGGGACAAGGATAAGAAAACCGTCCGTATTGTTTCCGCTTTGCGCAACAACATCATATTCGAAAGGCAAAACCTGATGCATCTCAACAGCTATGACCGGTCTGGTTTTGATGTTATTTTTTGCCGGAACACACTGATATATTTCGACAGGCCAACACAAATTAAGGTGGTCACCGAACTGGTCAACAAACTAAACCGTGGCGGATACCTGTTTATCGGGCACAGCGAATCGTTGCTGAACGAACACTGGCTGCCGCTCAACAGGCTTGCCCCCACCATTTACCGAAAGAAATAAGAAAGGTTATTATGAAGAAGAAACCTGTAAAAATACTGATCGTTGACGACAACGAACTGAATCTGGAAAAACTATGCATGCTGTTAAGCGGACAGGATTTTGAAATCACGACTGTTACAGATGGGCGCTCCGCTTTGAAAACCGCTGTAAAAGATGCGTTCGACCTGATGCTGCTGGATGTGATCATGCCAGGCATGGATGGTTTTGAAGTTTGTGCTAAAATGAAAACCAATGATAAAACAGCACAAATCCCGGTAATCTTTCTCACCGGCCAGACCAGCCCAGAAAGCATCAGAAAAGGATTCGAAGCCGGAGCAGTAGATTACGTTGCCAAACCGTTTAACAAAATTGAATTGCTGGCGCGTGTCCGCAGTCATATCGACCTGAAACGCTCACGCGAAGAAGCCATGATGGCCAGAAAAGCAGCAGAAGAAGCCCTCAGATACAAAAGCGAATTCCTGGCCAATATGAGCCATGAAATCAGAACACCCATCAATGGCATCATCGGCATGTCGGAATTTCTCGACAATACCAGGCTCGACACCAAACAGGCCGAATATGTGCGGATAGTCCGCTCATCGGCAAACTCGCTCCTGAACCTCATCAATGATATTCTGGATTTCTCCAAACTGGAAGCGGGAAAAATTGAACTCGAAAACCTGGACTTCGACCTCTATGAGCACGTGGATGATACGGTAAAATCGATGACATTTAAGGCAGAGGAAAAAGGCCTTGAACTGAAAAAGGAAATCGCTCCTGACGTTCCGCAGGCCTTTAAAGGCGATCCGACCAGACTCCGGCAGGTATTGTTGAACCTCATTTCCAACGCACTTAAATTTACGGAAGTGGGCAGCGTAACAGTTCGTGTGAGCCTTGAGGATGAATCAGAAAGCGATCATACGGTAAAATTTGAGGTGATCGATACCGGTATCGGCATTTCGGAAGAAGGCATGCAACGGCTGTTCAAATCATTCTCGCAGGTGGATGCATCCACAACACGGAATTATGGCGGCACAGGTCTTGGGCTTGTCATTTCGAAAAGCCTTTCCGAATTGATGGGTGGGAAGATAGGCGTGGAAAGTGACGAAGGTAAAGGTTCCACATTTTGGTTCACCGTGAGGATGGTGAAATCGGCCATGGAGAAAGTAGAAAAACTCCGTAAAGCGGATGAAGGCCCCACGGCCCATGACATGCCAAAATTGAAAATCCTGCTGGCCGAAGATAACCTGGTGAACCAAAAAGTAGCGAGTATTCACCTCGAAAAAATCGGACATAAGGTTGATGTGGCCGTGAATGGGTTAGCGGCTTTTGAAGCCTACACCAAAGGTGATTACAACCTGATTTTTATGGACATCCAGATGCCTGAAGCCGATGGCATCGAATCCACGGGCCTGATCAGGAGATGGGAGAAAAAACAGGCGGATAAACCACATATCCCAATCGTGGCCATGACCGCCAACGCCATGAAGGGAGACAAGGAACGCTGCATGGAAGCAGGCATGGACGATTATATTTCGAAGCCGTTTACTGCCAAAGCCCTTAAGGAAATACTGAGCAAATACGCAAAAAAATGATGAAAAAACTATCAGACGAAGCGCTTCTCGAGGAACTGAAAAACAGGATCGCCGAAAGGAAAGAAGCCTACCGGCACTTAGAACGACTAAACCAGGAACTGGATGATGCCAACAAACGGCTTATCGAATCAGAAAAACTAAAATCCAATTTTTTGTCCAATGCGCGCAATGAGGTCATCAATCCGCTGTCGTCCATACTCAGCCTTTCACAAACCATCGCCGGCGGGAATTCGGGAAATATTAATGAGATGAAACATTTGGCCGGGATCATCTATAAATCCGCATTTGATTTAAATTTCCAGATGAACAACATTTTTGCATCGGCCGAAATTGAGGCAGGCGAAGCGGTTTGCGAGTTTTACCAGGTGGATTTGCCGGGTATGGTTCAGAAAAGCATACAGAAATTTGAAAGCCTTGCCAGAGAAAACCAGCAGAAACTCACCATCGAAAAACCGGCTCAACCATCAAAACACGACCTCCACAGCGACCCTGGCAAAGTTCAGCTCATCCTCGACAACCTCATTGTAAATGCCATTAGCTGGTCGAAAAATAAAGGCATTATCACCATCAGAACTGGCGTAACCGCTAAAGAAGCTACAATTGCAGTGAACGACCCCGGCCCCGTTATCGATGAAAAAAACCGCGAACAGATTTTCAACCGGTTTAAAACCCTCGACACTTCAGTGCACACACTTAACAAAGGCCACGGCCTGGGGCTTTCGATCGTAAAATCATATGTGGAATTGCTGGATGGCTCTATAGCGATTAGCAGCCATGCAAAAGGAGGCAATACATTTACCGTATCGATTAAAAACCAGCCTTCCGCTGAAAATACACAGGGCACATCCGAAAGTGGAAACGACTTCTTATTTGATGAACAAACAGAATTGTTCTAACAGGCAATGCACCGCATCGAAACCAAATATATTTATTCAGCCGGGCTACATGTTTCCGAAAAGCCGGTGATGATGAATACCGTGCTGGGAAGCTGTGTTTCGGTCTGCCTGTGGGACAAGTCGAAAAAAATTGGCGGGATGAATCATTTCATGTTGCCATTCTGGAATGGAAATGGCCTTGCATCGCCAAAATACGGCAACATCGCCATGCAACAGTTGATTAATAAAATGACCGGATTGAGATGCAGCCATGATGATTTGGTTGCCAAGATTTTCGGAGGTGCCAGGATGCTCCGCGAACAATCAGAATATTTCGATATCGGACGCAGAAATATCGATTTGGCAATCCGGTCATTGGAAGATGAAAACATCCCCTTAATTGCAAGCAGCACCGGGGGTGAAAAAGGACGAAAAATTTTTTTCAACACAAACACCGGGGAGGTGCTTCAAAAATATCTTTGAACCTAAAGCAATTTGAAAATGAAAAAAATCCGTGTTTTGATCGTAGATGATTCAGCGGTGGTAAGGCAATCGCTTACTACCATCCTGGAATCATCCGGTGTGTTGGAGGTAATGGCTACCGCTTCTGATCCGTTTATAGCAGCTAAAAAAATCAGCAAAGAAATCCCGGATGTCATTACACTGGACGTGGATATGCCCCGCATGGATGGGCTTACCTTTTTGAAGAAGATCATGTCGCAGCACCCCATCCCTGTTGTGATTATCTCTAGCCTCACCCAGGAAGGCTCGGTAGAAGCTTTTCGTGCCATGGACTACGGCGCCGTAGAAATCATCCCCAAACCCAACCTGGTTACCCGCGAGTTTTTCGAAGAATCCCGCATACAGATTATCGATGCCGTAAAAGCTGCATCCATGTCGAAATTAACGCGCCGTAAAATCAATCCGGCCATGGTTTCCGTTCCCACCAAACACAGCGCGGATGCCATTATCCCAAAGAAAAGTCTGCAATCCAAACCACCGGGCACCGACAGAGTAATTGCCGTTGGAGCTTCAACCGGCGGCACCGAAGCCATTAAAACACTGCTCGAAGGCTTCACGCCCGATTCACCCGGTATTGTAATCGTGCAACACATGCCCGAAGTTTTCACCATGGCTTATGCCCGCCGGCTGGACGGACTCCTGCCCCTGCACATCAAAGAAGCTGAGAATGGCGAAGTACTGACGCGCGGCAAAGTACTGATAGCGCCCGGCGGCAATCATATGCTCCTCAAACGGCGGGGCACCGAATACAGTGTGGAAATTAAGGACGGCCCGCTGGTGAACAGGCACCGCCCGTCGGTGGATGTATTGTTCCGCTCGGTGGCCAGGGCCGCCGGAAAAAATGCAACCGGCATCCTCTTAACCGGGATGGGCGACGATGGCGCCGCCGGTTTACTTGAAATGCGCGAGGGCGGTGCCAAAACCATTACCCAGGATGAAGCTACCTGTGTGGTGTTCGGAATGCCAAAAGAAGCCATTAAACTCGGCGCCGCCATGAAAGTGCTCCCGCTGCCAAAAATAGCAGCAGAAGCCCTGATCTCCTGAAACCGGGAAAACCGGACAATGTCCCTTTAAAAAATCCCCGCCCTTGAACTTAAGCAGACTGATGCTGTTTTTTCAGTTCAGATTTTATTTGCCATGCATTTAGATAAACAATATACCACATACGTTTTCAGCATCCTGTTCATCTTTTTTTCAACGGCCACTTTTTCTTTACATGCACTTAGCGATACTGCTTCCATCAACAAAAAGATTGCTGAAGCGGAGTCTTACAGCACCAATGATCTCCATAAATCGCTGGAACTTTTTGATGAAACAGCGCGGCTTTCACAGGAAATAGATTACAAAACGGGCGTGATCGTTTCAGCACGCGGACAGGGCAATGCATGGTTTGGATTGGGGGAACCGGTAAATGCACTCGATCATTTGCGAGAAGCCAAAAAGTTAGCCGTTGAAGGCGGGTTTGAAAAGCTGGAGCGTGATGTGCGTATGACGATGATCCGGATTTATGTGGCTATAAGAAAACTGGAGCTGGCCATGGGTGAATTGGATACCGTAAGGCGCTTTATTTTCATCGGAAAGGATACCGCACAGATAATCAACTGGTACAGCCTCAGAAGCCGCTCGCTGGATGCCCGGCGAGACGTTGCCGCCGCCATGCAGCATGCCGACAGCGCCCGGGAATTGGCTGTGAGTTACAACGATCCCGGAATGATTGCCGTAGTGGATTACACCATTGCAGGGATTTATTTCGGAAAGGGTAATTACAGCAGGGCACGCAGTTATTTCCTTCAGGCTGTGGACTACTATGAATCGGTGGATAAGCTCACGCTAATGCTTACCCTCTATACCAATATTTTGGCAACCTACCAGGGAGAGCAGAAATATGACTCTGCATTGCTGTATATCGATAAACAAGCCAATATCCAAAAGCGTTTGGGATCAAAAATCGGGATGCTGACCAACGGTCGGAACAAAGCCCGGCTTTTGGTGAATATGGGTGAATTTGAAAAAGCCATGCAGCAAACGGAAGCCAACCTGAAAATGGCCGGACAGTTAGCGTCCGATTCAACCCACGACATATACTGGATGGGCATTGTGTATCGCGGAATGGACCGCTATGATAAAGCAGCGGAATACATCAAAAGGGCATATGATCTGGCGCTGGCCGAAAAAAACTGGGGAAAAGGTGCTTTTTATGCGCAGGCCCTGTATCAGACTTATTACTGGAAAAAACAGTTTGAGCCTGCATTAAAATGGTATCAGAAATTCCGGCAGTTCAGCGACAGTGTGAACAGCATCCGGCAACAGGAACAAATCAGGTTTTACGCGGACCGGTTTGAAGCGGCGGAAAAGGAAAAACAGCTCATCAGGTTGAAATCGGAATCGGAAATCGACCGGCTGAAACGTAACCGATTGATCGGCATCCTTTCCACCATTGTTTTGATTGGCGGCATGCTGATCGTGTTTTTGGTGGGCAGAAATCGTCGAAACCAAAAGATCTTCGAAAAGGAGAAGTCGCTTGCAGCGGCGCAACAGCGGGAATCGGTGCTTAAAATGGAACTGCTGGAAAAAGACCTGGCCATGAAAAAGCAGGAGCTGGCCTCGGGCATGCTGCAGATCGCCAAAAAGAATGATTTTTTAAGCGGGCTACAGGCAGAGATCAAAGCAGGAATTGCGCCGAATGATCCGGCAGTAAAAAGCATTTTACGGCGTATCCAGGAAGAGATCAGCGCCGAGGAGGAGTGGGATGCATTTATCAGCTCTTTCCGGGATGTTCACCCCAGCTACATGAAAAAACTATCGGATGTCAGCGAGGGCTTGTCCAAATCCGAAACCCGGCTGGCCTGCCTGCTGAAGATGAACCTTTCATCCAAGGAGATCGCAAACATGCTGAATATCACCGGCGAGGGCATCAAAAAAGCCCGCTACCGCCTGCGCAAAAAGCTGGGCCTGGAAACGGATACTGATCTGCATGCGTATTTGCTGGGGTTGGGGTGAAAAGTGTGTGGCTGGGGGAACTTCTTTATACTTCCGTATTACTTATTCGATTCCCTTTCTCCTTTTTAATTCCAAATTAATATAAATCTCATACAGTTCTGAAGATGTGATTATTCGGGAATAGCCTTTCTTTTTTAATCCACTTTCCAATGCTTTGTCACCGGGTCCATAGTTTTGACTTTAGATGGTTTGTTAATGCAACAAATGGTGTATCATCCTGATCAATATCATGGGTGAGTTCCATGGCATTTTTAACATAACTGTCTGGAATCAATACATCTTCGACAAATCGTATTTTTGAAATAACTAAATCAAAAACTTCTTCAAATTTTTGTGCCGAGAATCCTGTAATTTGCTGAATCTTGACCCTGTGATTTAATATCTCCTCCTTAAGTAAGTCGATAGAATAAAAATCAAAATATTTTGATCCAATTGTTAATAACTGGCCAATGTTACTTTTTGTATTTAGGATTGCACTAAAAACAATGTTTGAATCAACTGTGATTTTCATCGATTACAATTTCCGTTCTTTTCTTATTTTATCCCACAGTGCTGCATTTACCGCTTTTGTTAATTTGTCGACGTCTTCCGAAGTTGCTTTTGAATCAGCCGTTAATTCCCTGTATTTTAGGTAATCCAGCATATCCTGCAATTCAGATAAATCAACGTTGGAGGGTAACCGAACCAATATTTCATTGTTCATTCTTTCTACAATCATGATAAAATGCTTTTGTCAAAGATACTATATTTCTATCGAAAAACTTTCGAATTTATTATGATCATAGCCAAGGTATGCTTATCGTCCTGATCGGTATTATCCGTTATCCAGAGAAATCGCAGACATGCTCAAAATTTCCATACATAGTTATTGATTAAGCCCGCTACCGCCTCCGCAAAAAGCTTGGCCTGGAAACGGATACGGATTTGCATGCATATTTGCTGGGGCTGGAGTGACAGAATATTTTATTTAACAGTCACCCAAAAATGCTGATCAGGCTTGCAGAGGTGAGTTTTTTCTTATTCTGTTCAGTGTTTCAATTTTGCCGGCATGAGCTTCTTCAATGTCGTAATCATCCTGCAATCCAAGCCAGAATTTGGCAGTAGTCCCAAAATAAGAAGCCAAACGGAGTGCTGTATCAGCAGTAATTCTGCGTTTTCCTTTTGTGATCTGTGAAATCCTGGTTTGTGGAATTTCCGTGTATTTCGACAACCGGTAAGCTGAAATCCCAAGTGGGCGTAGAAATTCTTCCAGTAAAACCTCTCCAGGGTGAATATTGGGTAGTCTATCTATTTTAGTGCTCATTTTTAATGATAATCTGTTATTTCAACATCGTGTGCATGATTGCTAATCCAGCGAAAAACAATTCTCCATTGTTCATTGATCCTGATACTGTAAAATTCTGAACCTTGAAGCTTTTCAAGCCGGTTTGATGGGGGGATTCGCAGATCACTCCAATTTTGCGAGTTATTGATCATCCTGAGTTTCCTCCTTCCGGCCTGCTGAATTTCAAGCGGAATCTTTTTAACACGTTCTCCTTTCCATATCTTTTCGGTATCCTTTGATCCAAATGAGGCAATCATACTATCTACTTGCGTTACTAACGCCAAAGATAATTAATTTGTTTTGATTACACCATTATATCGCAAATATGCTGAATATCTCTTCTGAGGGCATCAAGAAAGCCCGCTACCGCCTCCGAAAAAAGCTGGCCCTTGAAACGGATATGGATTTGCATTTGCATGCATATTTACTGGGTTTGGGGTGAGGTGTATGGAAGCCCCCGGTTGTTTGCTTGTTATTTTGCCATGGCATCTATTAATATTCCAAGTGCAGCAGCACCAACGAAAAATGTGAGCATACCCAGGATATAGCTCAGAAAACCTTTCAAATAATTCAGCTTTTTCTTTTTGTCGAAAAACAACCCGATGGCCCATGCTACATACACAAATGCCAAAAGGCTGCCTATATGCAAAACCCTCAGGTTGGTGAGGCTTTCGGTAATCCCGAAAACGGTATAAATCAACATACCCATCCCCATCACAAAACACAATAAGATGAGGATTTCGAAAAAGTTGTAGTTGTATTTTCTGAAAAATAGCTTAATCCAAAGTGCAATAAAAACCGCCATGAGGATATTGGCATATCCATAATTTTGTTGAATCCATCCGAATATTTTGGTGGTTGCTGATTCGCCAAATCCACCGGCATTTACGTACCCCTCTTCAAAATGGAGTATTTGTTCGGCGAGCGTATAAATCAGTGAAGTAAGGATAAGGAAAATCACAGGTTTAACCAATCTGTTCCTGTCTTTTTGTATGAAATCCCGTATGTTTTGCCCCGGCCTGATTAATAGTTCTTTTATGGTAAAGAGTATGCCTTTATCGAAATTAATGACGCGGATTATTTCCGATAAAACGTATTTCCCGTCAATCCTGCTTAAGGATTTCGGGCGGCCGCATTCAGCGCAAAAATTGCCGGCAACCTGGCTTTGGCAATTTACACAAATCACTGCTTGTTTTTGTTCAGACATCATTCATAAAAAGATTATAACGAATAATCCTCAGGTAAACTTTTTGCAGATTTTCGTCTTGTTTTATTTTCGCAGCAAAAACAAATTTTTTATGATTAATGTTTAGCCGGCAAAACATAGAATTCGACTATCGGTAGCATTAATTATCCAGATATTTCACCTTCACCTCATCATAAATATTGATTGTTTCCCATGTTTAAAAGAACTGTCCTGACGCTCTGGTCAGGATGGTCCTCCTTCATTTTATTTCGGAGGATAAATGTGAGATCGGAAGGATGCTGACCAAATCATCAGCAGGCGCTCCGGTAGGCTGATTGGCTCACCGGCCGTCTATTCGATTTAGGCTTTTGTGCATTATTTTTTTAGTATTTCAATCAATTCT
>JAGYLT010000467.1 GCA_018400545.1 Bacteroidales bacterium | reverse complement strand
TAAATGACGAATACATAAACCTCGACCCAACCTCACCGCCTCCGTCTGAAAGGACGGATTTTAACCGGGTTTTAATTCAGGTGAATGGCGAAAATAACAACGATCTCGTCCTGGCCTGCATCGACGATTTTTATTACAACGGTACTGTTGGGATGGATCCTGAATTTGATGTGCTGGTATGGTCGGATGAGTTTGACGGTGAGGGAGCCATCGACAATACCAAATGGCATCATCAAACGCTGCTGCCCAATGGTTGGGGTTGGTATAATGGCGAAATACAGCACTATACCAACCGGGTAGATAATTCAAATGTAAGCAACGGGTTATTAAACATCATCGGTAAAAAAGAAACCTATACCAACCAGGGGGTAACAAAGGATTACACCTCTGCCAGGCTGAATTCCAAATTCGCATTCCAGTATGGGAAAGTTGAAGTGCGCGCCAAATTGCCCGCCGGAGTGGGAACATGGCCGGCCATCTGGACGCTGGGTAAAAACATTGATGAAGATGGCGGCTGGTGGGATCTTCAGGGATATGGCACTACGCCCTGGCCGGCATGTGGCGAAATCGACATAATGGAACACTGGGGGAGTAATCAGAATTATGTGCAAAGTGCCACCCATACGCCTTCAAGCTATGGCGGCACCATTAATCATGGCGGGCAAATCATTCCCACTGCCTCCACCGAATTTCATACCTACACCCTAAAATGGTATCCCGAAAAAATGGTTTTCAGTGTGGATGAGGTTTGGCATTACACCTACGAACCCGATGAGATCAATCCCGACACCTGGCCGTTTGATGCCGAACAATATTTGCTGCTAAATTTTGCTTTCCTGCCAGAAATTGATCCCGGATTCACTGAGGATACACTGGCAATCGACTACGTGAGGGTTTATCAAAGTGATCCTACAGGAATCGGCCAAAACACTGAAAACCACGAAATATTTGATTTGAAAAATGCACCTAACCCTGCCAGGGATTTTACCATCATCAGTTATAATCT
>JAGYLT010000466.1 GCA_018400545.1 Bacteroidales bacterium | reverse complement strand
ATGCTGAAAAAGTTTACAAAATGTATCAGCGGGATATTGAATACTTCGGCTATGAATTCTGATCAATGAAGGGCAACAAAAAGCATATGACGATTTCCAAGCAAATATCCGTGATTGTTCCCAGCTATAATTACGAAAAGTATCTTGAACGGGCACTCAGAAGCGTTGCTGAATCTGATTTTGACAAAAACCGGTTGGAAATTATCGTGATTGACGACAAGTCTTCAGATCAATCCGTTGATCTTGTAAAGAAGCTGCAAAAAACCATGGATGTAAACCTCAGGCTTATTTGCAACAAAACCAACCTAGGGCTTATTCGCACACGCAATACAGGCATTGTTCATTCAAACGGCGAGTTTCTGTTCTTCCTCGATCCTGACAATTTCATCGGGAAGGAATGCCTCCGCAGGCATTTTGATTTTCTGTGCGCTCATCCCGGTTTTTCGGCCTGCTATGCACCCATACAGGTTTTGAGTGAAACAGAAAAAGATCAGGATTTGCTTTTGCTTTCAAATGAGGCTTTCAGCATTGACAAACTTTCGCAGGGCAATTACATTGATGCCATGGCTATGTTCCGCAAAAAAGACCTGGTTGAGCTGGGCATGTACGATACCAAAATGCCACCCTACGGCTGGGAAGATTATGAGCTGTGGCTGAGGATGGGTTTTCGGGGAAAGCGCGTTCATTTCATCCAGGGGCAGCCTTTGTCATTTTATACATTTCATTCCCAAAGCATGGCCAGAAATATGTCGGACATGCAGATGAACAGTTTGAAATGGTATCTGAATGAAAAATTCGGGCTGAACCTGGAAATGACAATGACACCTGAATTGGAAAAATATCTCGAAAGGAAAAAAGACCACTCCGCACAAATTTTTATTACCCTTGCTGATCAGTTGCAGAAAGCAACTCCGGACGAACAGCCAACGTCAATGAAATATGATGTGGAGGACGATGAACAGCAATTTACATTCCGGCTTTCAAAACCGGAAAGAATCCTGGAATTGC
>JAGYLT010000465.1 GCA_018400545.1 Bacteroidales bacterium | reverse complement strand
GCTTATCAACGAGCTTGTTTTTGAGTGCGGCTGATTCCTTTTTGAATTCTTTCTCGAGGTTGGTAATTTCATTTACTTCTTTGCCTTTAACCCTGCGGTCTTTGATAACCCTGGCAAAAAGTTTTTTGTCAATTACAACACCCTGCATTGAAGGTGGTGCTTTGAGGGAAGCATCTTTTACATCACCGGCTTTGTCGCCAAAGATGGCCCTGAGGAGTTTTTCTTCAGGGGTCGGGTCTGATTCTCCCTTTGGGGTGATTTTTCCGATAAGAATATCTCCTTCGGTAACCTCTGCGCCAATCCTGATCAGGCCGTTTTCATCGAGGTCTTTGGTTGCTTCAGACGAAACGTTGGGGATATCGTTGGTGAGCTCTTCAACACCCCGTTTGGTATCGCGGACTTCCAACACAAATTCTTCGATGTGTACCGATGTGAATACGTCCTCTTTAACGACCTTCTCTGACAAAACAATGGCATCCTCAAAGTTGTAGCCTTTCCACGGCATGAATGCAACCATGAGGTTACGACCCAGTGCGAGTTCGCCGTCTCTGGTTCCGTAGCCTTCGCAAAGGGGTTGCCCTTTAAGCACCTTTTGCCCTTTTTTAACGATGGGTCTGAGGTTGATGGAGGTGTTTTGGTTTGTGCGTTGAAATTTGGTTAGCTGATAGGTTTTTTTATCATCATCGAAGCTAACCAGTCTTTCGTTTTCGAGCCTGGTATAATGAACTGTGATTTCATTGGCATCAACATACTCAATAATTCCGTCGCCTTCGGCCTGGATCAATACCCGGGAATCGCGTGCAACGGCACCTTCAATGCCTGTTCCAACGATGGGTGCTTCTGCTTTGAGCAGGGGCACAGCCTGGCGCATCATGTTCGATCCCATCAAAGCACGGTTGGCATCGTCATGCTCAAGAAACGGAATCAGTGATGCAGCCACTGAGGCAATTTGGTTGGGAGCCATGTCGATAAAATCCACATGTTCCTTTTCTTCGATCGGGTAATCAGCCTGGAAACGAACCTTAACTTTATCC
>JAGYLT010000464.1 GCA_018400545.1 Bacteroidales bacterium | reverse complement strand
TCCGGCATCACCGAAGCCAAAGCCCTGCTCGCGCAACTCACGGGGCAGATGCGCGAGGGTGCTACGCCAGCACTACAGCACCGACTAACCCGCTACTCATCGCCTGATGATTCAGGAGCTTGGGCGCGTCGTCCGACCGATCGAGCATCGGGGCAACCGCAAGTCGCGCACCCGTTCGGCGGCATGGGGTTGCGCGTGGTTGCTCGGGTTCTCGGGGTTCCTGCCTGTCGTTATTCTGCACTGTTTTTCCTGATTCGCAATTATTCTGTTGCCAAATGCTACGCGGTAGCGCTACAACGCCCGGTTTTAGCACCGGGGCGAAGCATGGCGACGATCTCAGCACGCAAGCGGGGCGACGGCACGACAGTTTACACGGCGCAGATCAGACTCAAAAAGGCCGGCGTCGTCTGGCACAGCGAGGCGAAGACCTTCAATCGACGGGCTGCGGCCAAGGCGTGGGCGCTTGAGCGCGAGGACCAACTGCGCTCGGACCCGGAATCGGCGAAGCGCGCGGATCATGCCGGGCTCACGGTCGGAGACTTGATTCGCAGTTACATCAAGGCGCGCGAGGCGATCGAGCCGCTTGGGCGAACGAAGGGCGATCATCTGCGGTTCCTGCTCGGGCAACCGATCGCGGGTGAACTCGCAGTAGGGCTGACGGCGGCTCGGGTTGTGGCGCATGTGCAGGCGAGGCGCGAGGGCGGGGCAGGCGGGGCAACGGTCTCGAATGATTTGACGTGGCTGCGGGTGGTCTTTAAGTACGCCCGGCTCGCGCTCGGGATTGCGGTCGATCCGCTCGCCCTGGCCGACGCGACGGACATCAGCAGATCGGAGCGGATGATCTCCAGGCCGATCCGGCGCAAGCGGCGCCCGAGCGACGACGAGCTGACGAGGATCGACGCATGGTTTCGCGCGCACCGACCGAGCGGACGGGTCGGCAGTGCGCCGATGGATCTGGTCATGTGGGCGGCGATCTATTCCTGTCGGCGACTGTCGGAGCTGTGCCGGATGAGGATGTCCGACTATGATCGCGAGCAG
>JAGYLT010000463.1 GCA_018400545.1 Bacteroidales bacterium | reverse complement strand
CGAATTTTGTAATTCGTTCAATCCGATAAATTAGATGATAAAAGAAAGACCGGATGATTAACGAAAGAGCCTGAAAAGCTCCAATTTAGCTTTTTCTTTCACTACTTCAAAATCCAGTTTTATTCCCACTTCCCTTTCCAGTGAAGTAACTTTTTTATCCGTGAACCCGCAGGGATTGATCATGTCAAAGAATTTCAGATCGGTATTCACATTAAATGCAAAACCGTGCATGGTGATGTGACGGCTTGCCTTAACGCCGATGGCACAAATTTTTCTGGCTTTGCCGGGTTTGTTTGTATCTAACCAAACGCCGGTGGCTCCCTTCAGCCTTTCGCCGGCTATCCCAAATTCCTTTAACACATTGATGATGCTATGCTCCAATAGTTCGATGTAGGATTTTACGCCCAGGCCAAAATTTTCCAGGTCAAGGATGGGATAACCAACAATCTGTCCGGGTCCGTGATAGGTGATATCGCCGCCGCGATTGGTTTTGAAAAAGGAGACATTCAGTGATTGTAACATTTTGTTGTTGACCAGCAGGTTGTTTTCGGAGCCACTTTTACCGAGGGTGTAAACATGGGGGTGTTCGCAAAAGAGCAGATGATTTTCCACAGGCTCACCGTTCAACTTTTTTTTAAGCTTTTCGGCAAACAGTTTTTCCTGGTAGTCCCAGGCTTCCTTGTACTCGATAATCCCTAAATCCTGAAATTGAATTTCTTTTTTCATTTTTTAAACCATTTCTAATATTCTTTACTGCGTTAGAACCTGATGATAAAAAACTTGAAAACCGCGGAGGCGCAGAATCGCAGAGATTTTGTATTACCGAGCTTAGCGTCTCTCCGTCTATGGGTGAGTGTTTTTCAGTTTGTTTGTTAAATTACATTTCATCCTTAACCATATACCGAAAAAACTTTAACGCACAGTAAAAATTAATCGCGTCTCTTCACATGCTTCTCTGCGTGATAGCTCGAACGCACCAATGGGCTGCTTTCCACGAAATCAAAACCTTTTCCCAGGCCAATTTCTTCCCATTTTTTAAAGGTATCAGGGTGGATGTATTCAGCAACCTCCAG
>JAGYLT010000462.1 GCA_018400545.1 Bacteroidales bacterium | reverse complement strand
CATCAAGGTCTGGATTTGTAAAGGGGAAATTTACGGAAAACCCGATGTTGTTAACATTACCACAAGCGACAAAAAACAAAAACCACATCCGGGCGGCGGACCTGGTGACGGCAGAAGGCCACGGGCAAGGCAACGCCAGAAGAAATAACAAAAAATTTAACTACATTTTAACATAAAAAGAAATGTTACAGCCAAAGAAAACGAAATTCAGAAAGCAACAGAAAGGCAAGATGAAGGGCAATGCCAACAGAGGCAACCAGCTTGCTTTCGGATCATTCGGTATAAAAACACTCGAATCGGCCTGGTTAACCGGGCGTCAGATTGAGGCTGCTCGTCAGGCCGTAACACGTTACATGAAACGTGAAGGTCAGATATGGATCAAAATATTTCCTGATAAACCCGTTACCAAAAAACCCGCTGAGGTGAGAATGGGTAAAGGAAAAGGTGCTCCTGAATATTTTGTTGCCAGAATCACCCCCGGTAGAATACTTTTTGAAGCTGACGGTGTCCCCCTGGATGTTGCTAAAGAAGCACTCAGGCTGGCTGCACAAAAATTGCCGGTGAAAACAAAATTTGTTGTAAGAAGAGATTACGCAGAATAATACTTCGAATAAATCGAAAATATGAAACAGAACGTCATCAAAGAATTGTCGAACGACGATTTGATCGAAAGGTTGGAAGAGGAAGAAAAACAACTGGTACGGCTTAAACTGAACCACGCGGTGTCACCTCTGGAGAACCCAAATAAAATTGTGGATTACCGCAGAACCGTTGCAAGACTGAAAACGGAAATCCGTAAAAGACAACTTGAAGGAACATTAAAATAGATTTGATAACAATGGAAGCCAAATCAACAAGAACTTTAAGGAAAGAACGTGTCGGCCTTGTAACCAGTAATAAAATGGACAAATCCATCGTGGTGCAGGTTGAACGCAGGGTGAAGCACCCGATCTACAAAAAGTTTGTGAAGAAAACAACCAAGTTTTCGGCCCACGACGAAAAAAATGATTGTAACATCGGTGATACCGTGCGGATCATGGAAACAAGACCGCTAAGCAAAAACAAATGTTGGAGATTA
>JAGYLT010000461.1 GCA_018400545.1 Bacteroidales bacterium | reverse complement strand
AGAATACGAAAAAGCAGCCGCTCTGAAACCTGAAGAATCTTATCCACAAACCCGGATTAACGCATCCAATGCAGCGCTGGCAGTCATTGCAGAGGAGCTGGCCGCCAAAAGGAAGCAGTTTGATGACCTGGTGAGTTCAGGGGATTTCCAGTTTGATGCAGACAATTTCCAGAAAGCGAAAGCTTCGTATAAGGAGGCCCTGGCACTTTTCCCGGAAGAACCTTATCCACAGGAAAAAATCGATGAGGTTGATGAGATCCTTGCCGCCCAGTATGAGGCAGCGCAACAGGAATACAACAAACTGATCAAAGAGGCCGACCGCTATTATGAGCAAAAGGTGTACGACAACGCCATCCAGTTTTACATGTCGGCCTCAAACGTACTGCCTGAGGAATCCTATCCGGAAGATCAAATTAAAGCCATCCGGAAAACCATCGAAGAAAATGTGGTGGTGAATGTGGTGAAAAGCAGGGAAAAAATCGAAAACAATGCCCTGAAGCAATTTGATTTTGAACCTGTGCCGCGCGTGGGGCGCAAGGAAAGCTATGTGGTGGTGAAGGCCAAAAATCTGAGCGACCGCGATTTCAGGCTGTTTCTGAACTATGGAAAGGACGGCCAGAAAAATGGCGGGTTTGTGATCAATATTCCGCAGGAAACCAACACCCGCGACTACATTGTGAAAGTTGGCGGACAGTACAAATGGTTCAGTCAGGACAACAACTGGATCAGTCTGCAGCCCGAGGGCGGCGATGTGGAAGTTTCATTCATCCAGATTTCACAGGAATAGTTTCCGGATACTCTCCGGATCAGCTTTTATGATCCCCTTTTCGGTGATGATGCCGCTGATATAATTTGCCGGCGTAACATCAAATGCCGGATTGATGGCCCCGGAGCCGGGAGAAGCCGTTCGCACTTTCCTTATTTCCCCTTCCTCGTCAGGACCTGACTGATAAAGCACCTCATCAGCCGACCGCTCCTCAATGATGATATCGTTCCCGCTTTTACAGTTTAAATCGATGGTTGAAGTTGGGGCTGCAATATAAAACGGAACCCCAAAAGTTTTGGCCACAATGGCTTTCT
>JAGYLT010000460.1 GCA_018400545.1 Bacteroidales bacterium | reverse complement strand
CATTTTCGATTATTCATTTGATTGATTCCTGATTCGCTTATTCACAAGCAAAACACCGAACAAGATTACTCCGGTAAACAAAAAGGCGATCAGTGGGAAATTTTCACCGTCAGTGATACCCCAGGCAAGTGCCAGAACAGGAACGAAATAGGTTACGGAAGATGCAAAAACCGCAGTTGTCATCTGAACCAGTCTGTTGTAAATAATGATGGCAATTGCAGATGCCAGAATGCCAAGTAAAGCAATGTAAAAAAAGGCCGCTACACCGCCCGGCTCATGCAGGACCTTTTCGGTGAACTGTGTGAAAAAGAACAATATGATTGTAACCGGGAAGCCAATAAAAAAGAAACCCAGTGAGGCGATGGCCAGGGCTGGTATTTCGTTCAGATAATATTTTATCATGTTCGACTGGATGGCATAAAGAACCGTAGCGATAACTGCATAAATGGCAAATGAAAAATGAATCTCAAATGAACCGTCACTCGTTGAATAAATCAGGCCCAATGCACCCAATAATCCGAGCAGAACACCGGCAACATTTATCCAGTGGGTTTTTTGTTTGAAAAAAAGCAACCCAAAAGCGAGTGTAAACAACGGAGTAAGTGAATTGAGTATGCCGGCAAGCGAACTGTCGATCCTCGTCTGTGCCCTGGCAAAGAGAAAGGCCGGTAATCCGGTGCCAATAAGGCCAATGATGAATATGTAAATCAGCTTTTTGCGGGGCACTTTGTTAATCCGGTTCAAAGCAAAGGGCATCAGGATGAGAAAAGAAATAAATACCCTGATTGCCCCCACCTCAATACTTGAATATACTTCAAGGCCACGCTTGATCAGGATGAAGGAGCTACCCCAGATAAAAACCAGTGCAGCAAGCATCAACCAGGGTAATAACCCGGAATCTTTAATGCTGCCTGATAAGTTATTTAACTTCTGCATGGTAACCCCAAATAGGTGTGCAAAGAAAGGTAATCCCCGGATAAAATTTTATCAATCTGTCTGCATTGAAAATAAAGTTTGTTTTTTGCTTTTGCAAAGTATTGAATTACAGGGAATA
Organism: Bacteroidales bacterium; assembly: GCA_018400545.1. Next base: position 41 of record JAGYLT010000460.1, on the reverse strand, counting down.
GTGTATTGTTTTAATCAGTTGTTCAGCTAATAGAAAGTTTA
>JAGYLT010000046.1 GCA_018400545.1 Bacteroidales bacterium | reverse complement strand
TGTTCTACATTTGCCGGATGAAAACATTTGCCGAAAAAGCCATATCCTTTCATAAAAACCTTAACCTGGAATTGCCGGGAACAGATGTGGAAGTGTTGAATCCCTTTAGAAATAAAATTACGATGCAGATTGTTTCGGCATTTTTTCGCAAATATTTTGATGATGAACGGCCAAGAATCTATTTGTTTGGGATCAATCCCGGCAGATTTGGGGCCGGGATAACGGGTATTTCATTTACCGACCCTGTAAACCTGAAAGAAAAATGTGGAATTGACAATGACTTTGAAATGCGACATGAGCTTTCGTCACAGTTTATTTATGAGGTTATTGATGCTTACGGCGGGTCAAAACAATTTTACGACCGGTTTTTCATGACGGCCCTTTCGCCGCTTGGATTTGTGAAAGCCGGGAAAAACATCAATTATTATGATGAGAAGGAATTGCAGCAATTGTGCACGCCGTTTATCGAACGTACTATGTTAGATCAACTCAAATTCGGAGCATTCTCAAAAAGAGCAATTTGCATTGGAGGCGGCAAAAATCTGAAATATTTTAAAAAGCTGAATGAAAGGCTGAAACTTTTCGAAGAGATTATTCCGCTGGAACATCCAAGATTTGTGATGCAATATCGCCGGAAGGCTAAGGATCAGTATGTTAAAAAATATTTAGATGCTCTTAATATTTGTGAATCTGCCAATAAATGCTAAACCCGGATGTTCATTTTTTGTTAGATCATTAAACAGAATTGAACAATGGATAACTACGAAAAGTCATTAAGAAAAAAGTTGAAGCGGGATACCTTTATCGGACTGGGTATTATCGGATTTATCCTTGTGGCATTTGTCGTTGTTTCGGTGGTGCTTTAAACCGGAATTAAATCCAAAAAACTGAAACGAATGCTACCTTCCCCGCCATCCGGTGAAGCATAATATTTGCTTACCACTGTGCCTTTCGAAAATTTTACCGCATTTTTAAATCCGGGACCATCATAAACAAAAGTGTGAAATTCACCATTTTCACCACATGGATCTACTTCCCTGGGCAGGGCTGATAAAAATTCCTCATTGTATTCAGCACCCAAAATTTGCGGGTTAAAATATTTTTCATTGGCCGAAATAATAACAGCCCGGAATCCTGATGCAATAAATTCGCGTGCAATTTCCACCGTATCTCTTTTCCAGAGCGGGAATTCAGCTTCAATGCCTGTATTGGCCAATTGCTTTTCGCGATATTTGCGCAGGTCTTCCAAAAAAATATCCCCGAATATCGAAATGGAAATTCCTTCTTTTTTAAGGTTCCTGAATTTTAAGGTCATGGTTTTTTCGTATGTGGCGTTGTCGGGCATATTGGGTAAATACACTTTTTCGAGGTTTAAACCCAACTGACTTGCCTGGTTTTCAATCAGCTCACGCCTGATTCCATGCATGCTCACACGGCCGGTATTTTCATAGAAAGTGGTCAGCAGGCTAACCTGCCAATCCGGGTTATCCAGGATAAAACTCCGCAGCGAAAGTGTACAATCTTTCCCTCCACTCCAATTTAGTATTGCTTTTTTCATTTTTATGATGTTTCTTTGACAATCAGTTTTAAAACGGGATTTAAAGATATAAGAATCAGTCGGGCTAAAACCCACAAAAACAAAACGAAACATTAACAATTGTTCAAAATAATACTCACCAAAATTATTGATTATGAAAATTTCTATTGTTGGTACAGGTTACGTAGGACTGGTAACTGGAACATGCTTCTCAGAAGTAGGCATCGATGTTACATGTGTTGACATTGACGAAAAAAAGATTGAAAACCTTAAGAAGGGCATCATCCCGATTTACGAACCAGGTTTGGAACCCATGGTGCAACGCAATGTGGAAAAAGGCAGGTTGCATTTTTCTACCAATCTGGCCTCAACGCTGGATGGCACCGATGTAATATTCTCAGCCGTTGGTACGCCTCCGGATGAAGACGGAAGTGCCGACCTGCAATACGTGCTGGATGTTGCACGGGAAGTAGGGAAAAATATGACCGATTATGTGCTGATGGTTACCAAGAGTACAGTCCCGGTTGGAACTGCTTCAAAAGTGAGAGCGGCAATCCAGGATGAGTTAGACAAGCGGGGTGTGAATATTTCGTTTGATGTGGCCTCCAATCCCGAATTCCTGAAAGAAGGTGCCGCTGTGGAAGACTTCCTAAAACCCGATCGTATTGTGGTAGGTGTTGAGTCGGAGAAAGCCGAAAGTATTATGAACAGGCTCTATAAGCCATTTACCCTAAACGGCCATCCTGTGATCTTCATGGACGTTCCATCGGCTGAAATGACCAAGTATGCCGCCAACTCTATGCTCGCTACCAAAATCAGTTTTATGAACGATATTGCAAATCTTTGCGAAATTGTGGGCGCCAACGTAAACTGGGTAAGAAAAGGTATCGGATCGGATTCCCGTATCGGAAAAAAATTCATTTATCCGGGTATTGGTTATGGTGGTTCCTGCTTCCCAAAAGATGTGAAAGCGCTCATCAAAACTGCCGATCAGAACGGTTATCAGTTGCGTGTTCTCAAGTCGGTTGAAGATGTGAACGAAGACCAGAAATCGGTACTGTTTAATAAGCTTTCAAAATATTTTAAAGGAAACTTAGAAGGAAAAACCATCGCTATGTGGGGGCTTTCATTTAAGCCGCAGACTGATGATATGCGCGAAGCACCCGCCCTGGTAATTATTGAAAAATTGCTCGCAGCAGGTGCCAAAGTCAAAGCTTACGATCCGGTGGCTATTGAAGAATCGAAGCGCAGAATTGGTGATGTGGTGGAATATTCCAAAGATCAGTACGAAGCCCTTATAGATTCGGATGCATTGCTGTTGGTTACCGAATGGCCTGAATTCAGATTCCCCAATTTCAATGTAGTGAAGAAATTACTGAAATCTCCGGTAATTTTCGATGGTAGAAATGTGTATGATGTGGAGGAAATGGGAGAACTTGGTTTTGATTATTTCTGCATTGGTATTCAGAAAAACTAATAATTATTAATATTTTAAAAGCCTGTGGTTCAAAGAAATAATTCTGTGACCACAGGCTTTTTTATAAAAGAGAAGACTATGAAAAATAAGATATTGGTAACAGGCGGGGCCGGTTTTCTGGGGTCGCACCTGTGTGAGCGTTTGCTCCACGAAGGCAACGAGGTAATCTGTCTTGACAACTATTTTACGGGCCAGAAACAAAATGTTGTTCACCTGCTCGATAATCCATATTTTGAACTGATCAGGCACGATGTAACCATGCCGTTTTTTATCGAGGTGGACCAGATTTATAACCTGGCATGTCCGGCATCACCCATTCATTATCAGTATAATCCCATCAAAACCATTAAAACTTCGGTGATGGGTGCCATTAACATGCTCGGTCTGGCCAAGCGCATCAAGGCCACCATTTTGCAGGCCTCCACCTCGGAGGTTTACGGCGATCCTGAGGTGCATCCTCAAAAGGAGGATTACTGGGGGCATGTAAACCCCATCGGTATCCGGGCGTGCTACGATGAAGGCAAGCGCTGTGCGGAATCACTCTTCGTAAACTATCACCGTCAAAATGATGTGAAGATCAAGATACAGCGGATTTTTAATACCTATGGCCCGCGAATGCATCCCAACGATGGCCGGGTTGTTTCCAATTTTATTGTGCAGGCGCTCAAGGGCCGGGATATCACTATTTATGGTGACGGCATGCAAACACGTAGCTTCTGCTATGTGGATGATTTGCTCGATGGGATGATCCGGCTGATGAATTCAAGGGATGATTTCACGGGCCCGGTAAACATTGGTAACCCTAACGAGTTTACCATTAAGGAACTGGCCGAGCTGGTGATCGAACTAACCGGAACAAAATCCAAACTGATATTTGAGCCCCTGCCATCAGATGATCCGATGCAGCGGCAGCCAAATATTGACCTGGCAATGAAAGAACTGGGCTGGGAACCTAAAATCCAGTTGCGCGATGGGTTGATCCAAACCATCAAATATTTTAAATCCATCGACCTGAAAAATATTTAGTATGATGCATATTTTAGTAACCGGAAGCAATGGCCAACTCGGCAATGAGATCAGGAAACTTGCCAACGATTATCCTGATTTCAGTTTTATTTTTACTGACGTTGAAGAGCTCAACATCACCAAACCGGATGCTGTAGATGCTTTTTTGAGCGAAAACAAAGTTGATTGTATCATCAATGCTGCTGCTTATACCGCTGTTGACAAAGCCGAAGATGAACCCCAAATTGCAAATCTGATCAACGGTGAAGCTGTGGGCATTTTAGCACAGGCTGCAAAAAAGCATGATGCCCTGCTGGTTCATGTTTCTACAGATTATGTGTTTAATGGTACGGCTTTCCAGCCTTTGAAAGAGGATGATAAACCCGATCCGGTTTCGGCATATGCCTCTTCAAAGTATCTTGGTGAACAGAAAGTTTTGGAAACAAAAGGTAAAAGCGTTGTGGTTAGGACCTCCTGGTTATATTCCTCTTTTGGCAATAATTTCGTGAAGTCGATGATTAAATACGGGCGCGAACGCGATGAGCTCAATGTGGTTTACGACCAGGTGGGGACGCCGACCTACGCGGCTGACCTGGCAAAACTTATTTTGGATTTGATGCCGGAATGGCAAAAGTTGGAGGGACCGGAGATTTTTCACTATTCCAACGATGGCGTAGCAAGCTGGTACGATTTTACAGTTGCCATACACGAAATAGCCGGAATCGATTGCAGGGTTAACGCCATCGAAACCAAAGATTATCCTTTGCCGGCAAAGCGTCCATTCTACAGCCTGATGGCCAAGGATAAAATTAAAAAGGCCCATCATCCCGAAATTCCACACTGGCGCAGCAGCCTGCAAAAATGCATCAGCCTGATCCTTGCCGATGAAACGGAAAACCAAAAATAGAACCGGGCACGATAAGCAGGCTGATTCGAAAAGAAACCGCGGTGCCCCATCGTTTAGAACCGGAAGTATTTCTTCAAATGTGATATTTCCGGCTCTTTTTCTTTTAGCCACCCCCTTCGTTTACACAGCGCATGTGCTCGATCCGGTGCTTGTTCCCCGTACCTTGTTTTTTTCTGTTTTGATAATCCCGTTTTTGATTTACCTTTTGGTCGGGGTTAAACGGAACAATGTTGATGTATCGGTAATTCAAAATCCGTTCGTATGGATTTATCTTGCATTTGTGCTTTTAACCGGTGTTTCGGTTATTTTGTCCATCAATCCGGGAGAAGGCATATATAAGTTTTTAAGGGTGCTCCTGTTTTTTATGATGTTCACTTCCTTTGCCCTGGCTTTTAGGGATATGCAAAAAATGCTTGGTCCTCTTTTGATGATTTTTATGCTGTTCTCCGCAATTGCGCTCTCCCGCGGCGTTTTTCAATTGGTGGAATTGTTTATTGCCGGGCCACTCGATCACGAAACATCCTATTCCATAAACTCCTGGTTTGCGCACCGAAATCTTTTCGCTCAGATTTTACTCTTTACCATTCCATTTTTGTTGATGGCTTTTTTCAGGTTGCGCAGGGCTTTTAAAATGATTGCCGTTGTACTGATTGCCATTTCCCTGGTGATGATCACGCTGCTGCTGGTGAAGTCGGTGTGGCTGGCTTTGCTGGTTGCTACGGTCTTCAGCCTGATACTGGCCATAATTTTTAAAAAGCAGTTTGGGATTTCCACACCGGTTTTTCGAAGGATCGGCATATATCTTTTTGGAGGATTGCTGATCGTGATGATCTCTATAGCCGTTTACTCCAGGTTTCAGTCCATCGAAACGTTTGAAAAACAAACCTATGTCCTAAAAAACTACCGGTTTGGTTCGGCAATTGAACGTATTCATCTGTGGGAGAAATCTTATGAAATGTTTAAGGAAAGCCCGGTGATCGGCATCGGCACTGCCAACTGGAATATTTACCTGCCCAAATACGGCACCGAAAGCATGCGGTCAGCGGAGGGAGAAATCATCTATCAAAGGCCCCATAACGATTTCCTGTGGGTGCTGGCCGAAAACGGGATCGTTGCCTTTATTTTTTATGGATTGCTGTTTCTGATGGCCTTAATTTATCAGGTTCAGATTATCAGGAAATCCCAATCCGTTCAATTGAAGTTGTTTGCCCTGACCTTGTTCTTTTTTATGATCAGTTATGGCATAGTGGCGATGCTGAGTTTCCCGTCCGAACGTCCCGTCCATGCGCTGATTTTATCACTGGTATTTGCCGCAACGGTGACAATGCATCATCAAACAACAAATCAGGCGAAAGATGCTTCCTTGCAAAAACCACGGAAAATGTTGTGGTTTTATCTGGTGCTTGCCATATTTATAACTTACGTCGGAATCAGGAAAATGCAAAGTGAGTATCATTTGCGCATTGCCCTCCGGGAGCGAATCGATACCAAATGGCAAAAGGTTATCGATGAAATAGAACAGTCGGATGACTTTTTTACAAGGCTGGATCCGACAGCTACCCCTTTGCGGTGGTACAGCGGCCTGTCGTGGTATAACATTGGAGATAAGCAAAAAGCTTTGCGGGATTTTGAATTGGCTTATGATGCCAATCCCTGGCATATGCACGTGCTGAATAATCTGGGAACCATATACGGAACCCATCAGGATTACAAAAAAGCGATAAAGCTGTTTAAAGAGGCTGCCAGGATTTCGCCGGAATTCAATGATGCTGTTATTAATCTGAGCTCGTCGCTCTTTAATATTCACAAAGTGGATTCGGCCTACCTGGTATTGCGAAATGCGAAGAAAATCAAAGATCATCCCAACTACAGAAAAGTGGTTACAACACTGGTTTACAGAATTGTGGAAAACCTGAAAAATGATGTTGATGATCGTGATCTTGAAGTTACGCTCACGCGAATTCGCAACTCCAACGACTGGATGGTAAAGGTGCATGAGCAATCGGTTTTTGATGGGGTGCCCCTTGAAAATCAGTTGATCATCGAATCGATATATATGCTCGAAAAAGTGGATAAAACCATCGACAGTAGCCGGGCAAATTATTTGCGCGAAAAATACTTAAACAATGATTAACATGCTATTTTGATTTTTTTTGATAAAAAGCTTTACAGTCCCTGAACTATTTTTGTACCTTTGTCAATACATGTTGCTAATTTGCAGATGTTTAACGCATTAACCAACAACAAGTCATGAAAAACAATAAATTTCGAATTGGAATAAAGGTGATCAAAACCATGATCATAGCCTTTGTTCTGATTATATTTTCCACCGGATTATCAGCGCAATACCTCACTGGTGTTGATCCCGATGAAGGGATGCAGGGAGAAACCCTTGACCTTACTATTTCAGGACAGGGCACACATTTTATTCAGGCTACCGCTCTTTCGGTAAACCTGCAGCAGGGCACAGCAACCATCATTATGCCTCAGGAAATAGGGTTTGGTGGCAATGAGATTCTTTATGCCACTTTTTCACTTTCCTACGGTCATGAACCGGGCGATTATGATTTGCGCGTATCAAACAGTATCGACGGGAACATGTATCTCTATGATGCTTTTGAGATTCTTGAAAACCCGGTTCAGCCCGAACTCGTAAGCATCGATCCTGATGAAGGTACACAGGGCGAGGTTTTGGACGTTGTTATTTCCGGGCAGCATACCCATTTCCAGGCCAGTACCACTACGGTGGCACTGCAGCAGGGAACCCTCACAATTTATCCGCAATACAACCAGGTTTTAAGCGATACGGAGATCAGTGCACACTTTTCTTTTGGGTTGTATCATCCTTCCGGCCTTTACGATTTAAGAGTGGATAATTACATTGATGGCACCTTGTATCTCGACAATGCGTTCACCCTTCTGCCTGGATTGGTACCAACTTTAACCGGAATAGATCCGCCCGGAGGAATAGCCGGTACCATGCTGAATTTTGACGTTTACGGCGAAAATACCCACTTTTTGGATGCTTCAGGAATCATGGCCTGGCTGATGAATGCTTCAAACCAGATGATTGGTCTGGAGTATGAGGTGCTGAATAATCAGCATATGCAGGGTACCATAATTCTGCCTTATGTGAGTACGCCCGGATATTATGATCTGCATGTAATGAATAATCTGGATGGCGAAATAGTTTTGGAGGATGCTTTCTTCCTGGAAGAAAGCCAGGTTGAACCGGAAATCCTGTACATGGATCCCGATTCGGCTTATCAGGGTGATTTCCTTGAAGTGAATGTATTTACGCAAAATACCTGGTTCGACTGGGCACAAACGTTAAATGCATATATGAAGAAATCCGGTTCGTTCCAGAATATTTACAGCCAGGGCATTCAAATATATGGTGATGAGCAGCTCGAAGTTAATTTTAACATCTCAGCCAATGCTATACCTGGATATTATGATCTGTATATAATTGATGATCTTGACGGACAGATTGTTGGGACTGAAATGTTTTATGTGATCGATACCATCACCGGAATTGAAGAACCGGTAACCATCGAAAAGCTGTCGGTATATCCCAATCCTGCATCGGACTTTATATATTTGTCCAGCCCTGATTTACTTGCGGAATGCGATGTCTTGATATACAATATGGCCGGGCAGCGATTCAGGATGGAAGGAATTACATTATACCCGAACATGCCCTTGCGATTGGATATCGGACAGATGCCGGGCGGGATTTATTTTGTGCAGCTAAAAACAAAACAAAAAATGATTCATAAAAAGTTAATTAAATATTGATATGGCAAAAAAGCAGATTGATCAACAAGTATTGGAAAGCGCAAAAGAATGGCTTAGCGGAGATTACGACAAAGAAACCAAAGAAACCGTTCGGGATTTGATAGACAATAATCCGGAAGAACTTACGGAATCGTTTTATCGCGACCTTGAGTTTGGTACGGGCGGATTACGCGGTATAATTGGCGTAGGCACAAACCGGATGAATAAATATACGGTGGGTGCCGCCACACAGGGTATTGCCAATTATCTTAAAAAGGTTTATCCCAAAGAGAAGGAACTCAGGGCAGCCATTGCCTACGACTGCCGGATTAAAAGCGATGAATTCGCAAAGGTAGTGGCGGATGTGTTTTCTGCCAACGGATTTAAAGTTTACCTGTTTGATGCTTTACGTCCAACTCCCGAACTCTCTTTCGCTATCAGGCATTTCAATTGTCACACCGGGGTGATGATAACAGCATCTCACAATCCGAAGGAATACAACGGATATAAGGCATATTGGAACGATGGTGCCCAGATGATCCCTCCGCACGATAAGAATGTGATTGAAGAAGTTAAAAAGATCAAGGTAAAAGATGTAAAATTCGACGGTGTCGAAGAAAATATCATCATGATCGGTGAGGAGATTGATGACCTTTATCTTGCAGAAATTCAAAAACTTTCGGTTTCACCCGGCTCAAACAAACGCCAGTCGGAACTGAAGCTGATCTACACGCCCCTGCACGGAACGGGTGTGCATCTGGTGCCCAAAGCACTGGATATGTTTGGCTTCGAAAATGTTTTTAAGGTGTATCAACAGGATGTTACCGATGGAAATTTTCCAACAGTAATTTCGCCTAACCCCGAAGAACCTGCCGCACTGAAAATGGCAATAGACAAGGCCCGGAAGGTGGATGCCGAACTCGTGATGGCTACTGACCCGGATGCCGACAGGGTAGGGATAGCCGTGAAAAACCTGAACGACGACCTGGTGTTGCTCAATGGAAATCAAACCGCATCTGTGTTGATTTACTACCTGCTGATGATGTGGGATAAAAAGGATAAGCTTACCGGCAAAGAATTTATCGTAAAAACTATAGTTACCACAGAATTGCTGGTGGATATCGCCAAAAAATACGGCGTTGAATACTACGATGTGCTCACCGGATTTAAGTGGATAGCTGATAAGATCAGGGAAAATGAGGGCAAGAAAACTTTTATTGCCGGTGGCGAAGAAAGTTACGGTTATATGATTGGTGATTTTGTTAGGGATAAAGATGCGGTGGCTTCCTGTGCAATGATTGCCGAAGTAACTGCCTGGGCAGCCAACAACCAGAAGAGTTTCTTCGACCTGCTCATAGATATTTATATGGAATTTGGCTTCTATAAAGAAAGATTGCTTTCGGTGACCAAAAAAGGAAAATCGGGTGCCGAGGAAATCCAAAAAATGATGGAAAACTTCAGGACGAAGCCTCCGAAAAAGATCGATGGCTCGGATGTGATCATGATCAAGGATTACCTCGACAGCAAGGAAAAAGACCTGGCCACCGGTAAGCAGAAAAAGATCGACCTGCCCCAGTCGAACGTACTTCAGTTTTTTACTGCCGACGGAACCAAAATCAGCATGCGCCCTTCAGGTACGGAGCCGAAGATTAAGTTTTATTTTGGTGTGAAGGATGATCTGCCATCAAAAGATAAATTTGATGAAGTGAATGACAAGCTTGAAAAGAAAATTGATGCTGTGATTAAGGATTTGAAATTGAAATAAAAATCAATCTAAAAAAAAACGCCTTGAATATTCAAGGCGTTTTTTTTATGGAACGTTGTTAACTGTTACCGTATCACTCACCGAGACCGTTTGGCCGTTGCCGGTTGCTTTTAGCGTTACGATGAAGTCATCATTTTCGTCGTAGGTGTGGCTTGGGCTGGTTATTGTACTTTTGTTTCCATTACCAAAATCCCATTCGTAAATCTGGGCATTCTGGCTCTGGTTTGTAAACTGTACTTCCCCGGGAACACCTGTGAGTGCGTAACTAAAAGAGGCAACCGGCGTGTTGTTGTCATCATCATCCTTGTTGCATCCGGCCCACACCAGTAAGGCAATTACAGCAACAAATGGTAAAATCTTTTTTAAAATATGCATAATAATCGTATATTTGTTTGGTTGCAAAATTATAAAATCCCCAAAACGAAATTCAGGAAAAAACGAACAAGTTATGAAAGTACGCATCGGTTTTTTAATCATTATGCTACTCATGCTGAGTAGTCAGCTATCCGCCCGATTCACTGGAAAACCCATTACTCAAAAAAATTCAGACAAGGCTGAGCTACGGTGTAACCTGTCAAAAACGGGCCTCGAAGGAAATGTGGTTAACTATTTCGTCCCGGAAGGAAAAGCATACGAAAGCCTGACAGTGACGGGCTTTTCCATAGGCCAATCCTATCTTAAATCCAGATTCCTGAGCCATCAGTTCATCGACACTGTCTGGACAATGAACATCCGGAACCAGGAAATCCTGCAAATCCGTTTTGATCCGTACATCAGAATCGGGAGCAGGCCACCGGTCGCTATTACTTCGATTGATATTGAAATTCACTTTGCAGGTGATACCCGAAACCG
>JAGYLT010000459.1 GCA_018400545.1 Bacteroidales bacterium | reverse complement strand
TAGTATTACACGAATAAAAAAAAAGGTTTGTTAATGCAACAAACCTTTTTTTATTCAAATCAAGACGGGATTATTATTGTCCCAAATATGCCTTCAGCAGTTTACTTCTTGAGGTGTGTTTCAGCCGTCTGATTGCTTTTTCTTTTATTTGTCTCACCCTTTCGCGGGTCAGGTCAAATTTCATGGCAATTTCATCAAGCGTCAGTCCGTGGTTCATGCCGATGCCGTAATACAGGTTGATAACATCTCTTTCTTTTTTTGTGAGTGTTGCCAGCGAACGTTGTATTTCCTTAGCCAGCGATTCCTTCATCAGGTCTTTGTCGGTGTGCGGGCTGTCGTCGGAAACATAAACATCAAGCAGGCTCATATCCTCATCCTGGGTAAGAGGTGCATCCATCGAAACGGTTCTGGTGGTAATTTTAAGCACCGATTCAACTTTGTTTTCGGGCAAATCAAGCGATGCAGCAATTTCATCGGGCGAAGGCGGACGCTCGAATTTTTGTTCGAGTTTTGAAGATTCTTTACGAATCCTGTTGAGTGATCCTACCTGATTGAGTGGTAAACGGACGATCCGGGATTGCTCGGCCAGTGCCTGCAGAATTGATTGGCGAATCCACCACACGGCATAAGATATAAACTTAAATCCGCGGGTTTCGTCAAATCTCTGGGCAGCTTTTATAAGTCCTAAATTACCCTCATTGATAAGATCCGGAAGACTCAATCCCTGGTTCTGGTATTGCTTGGCAACGGATACAACAAAGCGGAGGTTTGCCTTGGTTAGTTTCTCTAACGCAGTTTGGTCGCCTTGTTTAATTCGCTGAGCCAATTGAACTTCTTCTTCGGCGGTAATCAGTTCTTCTTTACCGATGTCCTGAAGATACTTGTCCAGAGAAGCAGTCTCACGATTCGTAATCGATTTGGTGATCTTAAGCTGTCTCATTCAACTTTTCCTTAAATTTGTAAAATGTGAAACCTATAAATATGAATTTTGATTAAACGTTAGATTGTAAAGTCAATTTGCAAACTTGATAGGTGTTAAAATATTGTAAAAAAACAAACAAATCAAAACAAAAACCACCGTGCAACCTATTCTAACAAGATTGCACGGTTAATGTTTT
>JAGYLT010000458.1 GCA_018400545.1 Bacteroidales bacterium | reverse complement strand
CGGTACTGCATAGATTCCCGATGTAGGATTAAGTGTGAATTCCCAGCCGGACGGAAGTCCCGGGATTTGTGCATTGCCTAAAAATGGCAAAAGCATAAAGAGTAGTACCCATACTCTTGTTTTGTAAACTTTAAATAGCATGTAATCCTCCTTTTTTAAAGATTTGTATTAAGTTTTAAATAAGAAAATTCCGAATTTCGTAAACAAATATATGACTATTATTCAAAATCGTTATTAAGTTTTTAACGTTTTTTAAATAACCATCAATAATCCAATAAATGAGTTTGTTTCGGATTTAACAATATTGACAAAACAAATCATTTTTTAGATTGAACTGTATTTTATTTCCATAAATTATATTAATCGGTGTTGATTTTTAAACGCATTTACTTCGATAAGATGAGTTTGTGTGAATACCGGGAATTTTGAAAAACGACCTGCAAATGATAAACTCCCGGAGCCAGATTTGAAGTGCTCAGCTGAATTTCACCCGATGAAGGGACAAATTGTTGGCTGAGTACTTTCAACCCGCTTTCATTAAAAATATCAACATAAACATTGACTCCTTGAGTAAACCGATCTGATGAAATCATGATAAAATCTCTTGCAGGGTTGGGGAAAACCACAAATAAATCGTTGACCGGAATTTTGTTTACAGATGTCACTGTATCAATAGCAACAGTCAAGTCATCAATATCATTAACCAAGCAGGGCGAATTAGGAAAAGCAGTTAATGAAAGGATTGTCCCTTCATTCAAAATATCTTGTTCTCCTGGAGTGTAAACAGGATCCAGAATATCGAAAAAATTAAATGTGCCATCGCCCTCCGTTGCCCAAATTAAAAGAGAATAGTTTTCTGCCTCTCCAGACAATGGTAAAATTTCTGATGACAAAATGGTAACATCTTCACCTGCGTTGGCAATAGGCAAATTTTGAAAAGATATTTCTACCTGATCACTAAATGTCTGTATGCAGGGCTGAAATGGTTCACCCATCAATTCGAGTATTACAAATCCGGCTTGAAGATCATCGACGCCCGGAAAGTATAGCGGGTTAGTAATTGCTGCATTATCGAAAGTACCATCGCCAGCTGTTGACCAACTAATTGTCGGAGAATTTTCAATCTCTCCGTTTAATTCAACAGAAGCATTAGCACAAAATGTATCATCGGCGCCCGCATCAACATAGGGTAAAGACTGAATACTCAGGTAAAAATCATCCTGCACGTCCTGCAGGCAAGGAAACTGGGGCTGTGCAACCAACGATAATTCAACTCCCAGATTCTGCACATCG
>JAGYLT010000457.1 GCA_018400545.1 Bacteroidales bacterium | reverse complement strand
AACCCCATCCTTGCGCTTAAAGGTCGCATTAACCGGGCAAACTTTTGTGCATGGCGGATTATCGCAATGGTAGCATGGCTTAGGCATATAAAATGGCGCTGTGCTTTCTGAAGTTTGCATCTGAAGCACATTGATATGATGCTGATAAGGAAGAAGTTCATGTGCATTCTGGCATGCCGACATGCATTGCCTTGCATTTTTGCATTTCGAAAGGTCGATTACCATCACCCAGTGGTGGCCCACCAAACCTTCGCGGCCACGTTCCTGCAGCTCACCAAGTTTTTCTTTTCTTACTTTTTTAATTTGTGAAGGGTCAACCTCTACCAAATCACCTGTAGCTGTAAGCAGTTTTATCTTTTCACCGGTCGATTCCGGTTCACCTGAACATGAAGAAAGCATACCCGCCCCTGCAATAGCCCCGGCACCAAGAAGTGCGGAATTTTTTAGAAAACTGCGGCGCGAGTCGTTTTTCTTGTTGTTATTTTCTTGTTTCATTAAAAATATTGTGTGTGTTTTATTGATCTGATTTTGCAATTGGATTGTAAAATTAGAATTTTAATTTTTAAAAAAGGTGTTAAAATACTTAAATGGCTTTGATTTAAAAGTAATCTAAATTAAATAATTAAGTGCTTGATTCCTGATTTACGACTCTGTGCGGTTTGATGAAACCAATTCAACAGAATAGGCTAATTTCGTGGGCAAATATATTTCGTAATCACATGAGATGGTTTATTGTCATTTTTTTTCTGATTGTTTTTTTAATCCGTCCATCAGCCCAGGAACAGATAAGCGTGATGCATTATAATTTGCTGAATTTCGGAGTAATCAGTAATTATTGTACGCTATCAAATAATAATCCGGATGAAAAAACGGCGTGGGCAAAAACCATCATCGATCATTACCTCCCCGATATTCTGGTGGTCAACGAAATGGCGCCCTCCTCCTATTATCAGGATTTATTGCTGGATGAATCGCTGAATGCGTCAGGAAGGGAATATTATAAGAGAGCCGCTGCTACAAACCTTGCAGGATCGGAGATTGTGAACATGCTGTATTACCATAGTGGAAAATTCGGGCTTGCAGGGCAGGATGTTATCGGTTTCTGGTTGCGGGATATCAATGTTTACAAACTGTATTTTGAAGCTCCTGAACTGGCTCAAAAAGGCGATACCACTTTTCTCTACATCATTTCTGCACATTTCAAGGCGGGAAGTACCGGAACGGATAAAACAATCCGGGGCCAAATGGCATCCGCAATCATGGACTATATCGATGATCATGATATCTCCGGCGCAAGTTTGCTTTGCGGCGATCTTAATCTGCAAAATAACCTGGAGCCTGCCTGGGAAGTTTTAACAAACCATGAGCAGATT
>JAGYLT010000456.1 GCA_018400545.1 Bacteroidales bacterium | reverse complement strand
CATTTCCAATGTCGAAATATTGTTCAGCAGCAAAAACGGATGCAGCACCTGATTGATCAATGACCTGAACACTCCAGAAATACACGTCATCTGCAAGATCATCCATTTCAAAAGCCATTTGAGTTTGACAATTTCCCTGTTTCGGCATCATGTGAAACCCGAAATTGGCAGCCAGCGGATCGGTAATCGACTGTGCACATACCACATCGCCATGGCCACTCTCAGTTCCGATGTATATGTTGTACTGCAATGAAACTTGCGGTGTGTGATCATCCGTTGCGGCATCCCAGGAAAGTTGCACGGAGCTATCATCAACCACAGAGGTCAGATTGGCAGGAGCATCCGGAGCTTCGTTTGTGCTATAGGTATTTGAGTTGGCATCGTTGATAAAAATTGCGACATCCGCACTTGAACTGTTGTCATATCCCACAAAGAAAAGATCCAGGTCGCCGTCATTGTCGATGTCAGACAGGTCAAGGGTTCCCGACCCAAAACCGGGGATATCATGCGCCAGCTCAGAGAAAGTGCCGTTGTTGTTCAGGAATATTTTTGTGGATTTGTTGTAGCCGGGGTTATCGCCGGTATTCACAACATCCATGTCACCGTCATTATCAATGTCGCCTGTCAATACCCCAATATTGCCGTTACTGGTTCGAACCCCTGTGAGGCCTGTGTTTACCAGTTCAAATGTTCCGTTTGTATTGGTGTAAACCACAAAGGGGTATTCGCTGCCGTCATCGCCAATATAGAGCACGTCGAGGTCGCCGTCGTTATCAACATCAGTCCAGACAGCGTTGTTGTACCACGCACAATCCATCAGCCCGGCCTGAATATCCTGAAATTCACCATCATTATTTTTGTAAACAAGCACCAGGGTACTACTAAAGTCTGCAGGGGTTCCGGTAAAAAGCAGATCGGGGTCACCATCACCATCATAATCTCCCCATTCCATCGACCCGGCTGTCAACCCTGGCAATCCGGCATTTATATCCACAAAAGTTCCGGCATCATTTCTAAAAATGGCACTGTTTGCCAATCCGGCAGTGTACCATGAATAAGCCAGGTCGAGGTCGCCGTCATTGTCATAGTCGCCCCATCCTGCTGAGTTCCAAAAACCTGTTGGCAGTCCCAGACCTGCAGGAACGAAAATGCCATCTTCGTTCGAATACAGAGTGGCATAGGCATTCATGGAGTAATCCTGCCCTGAGCAGAAAAGATCGTAGTCGCCATCGCCATCATAATCGACCCAGTTCACAGCGCCCATGTGCATCGGGCTGATGCCGGCATTAAGCGGGGTAAACGAGCCCTCGTCATTCCTGAAAATGTCGGCCACATCATTGAAGTTAGCATCAACGCCAATAATGGCCAGGTCCTGGTCGCCATCATTGTCAAAGTCCGCGAAATCAGCGGAA
>JAGYLT010000455.1 GCA_018400545.1 Bacteroidales bacterium | reverse complement strand
CGAAATGCCATGATAACGTTATCCTGATCAATGAATGACCAGGACATTTAATTTCTTTTTACCGCAACGCTTCTCAGCCGTTAAACAAGACCCGTGTAAATAAGGAATGTTGCAGCAAAAGCAACAATCGCATACAATTCAGGGAAAACGGCCAGGATCATGGTTTTACCAAAAACGTCGTGTCCTGATCCGATAGCGGCGATACCATTGGCACAGATGCTGCCCTGCTTGATACCCGATAACAAGGCTACCAGGCCGAGTGCCAGACCCGATCCAAAAATGGCGGCGCCGTTAAGCATCGAAATGTCCGGTGTAATGATGCCTGAATTGTTGACCAAAAAGAAAAGTGCAAACCCATAAAGTCCCTGGGTTCCGGGCAAAGCACTCAGGATCATAAAAGTACCGAATGCTTCGTCATTTTTCTTTAAGGCGCCGATAGCTGCATTTCCACCCATGGAAACACCATAAGCACTGCCAATCCCTGCCAGCGCTATCATTAATGCGAGCCCAACGTAGGCCAATACCAATGCTACTGTCATAAGTTTTCTCCTTAATTTTTAAAGTAATGTATTTCTGTTAATTGCTTATTTTATTTCTATTTTTTAGTGAAAGGGTTGTAAGCTTTACCTCCGCCACTGAACCCTGCATTTTTATAAAATTCAAGAAATGTAAGGCGCATCGGATGAACAAAAGCGCCGATGGAAGCCATAAAAATATTCAACCCGTGTCCGACAAACAGGATCAGCAAAAAGATAATCTGACTTACAACCGGCGTTGAACCACTCATTTCCACTGCCAATACATTGAAAACATATCCAAGAATGGCGCTCGAAACACCGAGTGCAAAAAGCCGGATGTAAGAGAGCAGATCGCCCAGCAATCCGGAAGCACTGTTATAAACATTCCAAAGTCCCACGCCAAAATTGAAAAAGATATTTTTACCAGGTGTATTCAAAAAGAGAATGAGAATACCCGAAATGGCCAGCAAAACATAGAAAAGTATGCTGATTAGCTCCTGGTTGTTTTCGTTGCTGATGGCATAAAGAATAACACCTCCAACGATAAGTAAAATCCAGCCAATGGTATCAAGCGCATGTCTGAAACCGTATTGCCTGATAAGATTAACAGTTTTGATCACCATGCCATAAACAATCTGCACGCCCCCAAGGATAAGCGCTGCATTGAACATCCGGTCAGGGTCGAGCATGTAAGCACGTACGTTTGACAATCCCTGCAGTTTTCCCTGGTCAATGAGATCAATCACGTTAATTCCAAAGAATGTACCTGTAAGGATACCGAACAAAACGGTAGCTCCGCCGAGCCATTGGATCAAAGAAACTATCGGATGAAATTCTTTGCTGAGTCGCGGCTTCAGAATAATCGTCCCGATCAGGAATAGTAAACCGTAGCCGGCATCACCGAGGCAA
>JAGYLT010000454.1 GCA_018400545.1 Bacteroidales bacterium | reverse complement strand
GCCGAGCCGCAGGTAATACGGATCAAACAGGCGGGAGTAAATGTAGTACAGGAAAACTGCATCCGTTGTCATATTGATCTGGTGCAAATGACCAGCCTGGTTGAGACAACAGGCAGATCAGCAAGGATGGGCGAAGGGAAGCTTTGCTGGGAATGCCATGATGAAGTGCCACACGGGAGCGTAAGAAGCCTTTCATCAGCACCATTCTCGCTTGTGCCCCGCATGCCCTCTGTTCTGCCCGACTGGCTTTCAGGTTACCTGAACAGAAACAAAGAATAAACTATTATCCATCAAAAAATTTTAAACAGATGAAAAACTCTTCCGAAAAAACAACAAAGAAGCCTTACTTTAACTGGGTGGTCTTTCTGGTCACAATTGTGATTGTGTTTGTCATCGGATTATTTGCCTCCTCCATCATCGAGCGGCGCAGCGAATCACAGTTATATTTTCAGATGGTCAGCGAAATTCCGGAATGGGAACCGCGCAATGAAGTGTGGGGAGAAAATTTCCCCCGTCAGTATGAATCATACCTGCGTACCTCAGAAACCGATTTCGCAAGTAAATATTTTGGTTCCAAACACATTGATTACCTGGAAAAATATCCTGAGATGGTGGTCATGTGGGCAGGTTATGCTTTTGCCCGTGATTACAACCAGGGCAGAGGACACTATTACGCAGTTGAAGACCCGCGCAACACACTCCGGACGGTACAACCACAACCGGCCACCTGCTGGACATGCAAAAGTACCGATGTGCCACGGGTGATGAATGAGATAGGTGTCGCCGAGTTTTACAAATCATCCTGGATGGAAATGGGACCGGAGATCGTCAACCATATTGGTTGCCAGGATTGTCACGACCCAAAAACCATGAATCTGCGTATTACACGGCCAGGACTTATCGAAGCTTTCGAGCGGCGGGGGCGTGACATCAACGATGCGACCCATCAGGAAATGCGATCGCTGGTTTGTGCACAATGCCATGTTGAATACTATTTCAAAGGTGATGGAAAATATCTGACCTTTCCATGGGATGAAGGTTTCAGCGCTGAAAATATGGAGACCTACTATGACAATTACGACTTCACCGACTGGACACATGCGTTGAGCCGGACGCCCATGCTCAAAGCACAGCATCCGGATTACGAGCTTTACATGACCGGTGTGCATGCCGACCGCGGAGTTTCGTGTGCCGACTGCCACATGCCCTATGAGCGCGAAGGCGGGCTTAAATTCACCAACCATCACATCAGCAGCCCGCTGAACAACATTTCCGGAACGTGCCAGGTGTGTCACCGCGAAAGCGAAGAAAAACTCCGTCAAAATGTTTACGACCGGCAGGACAAGGTAGCAGAACTGCGGAGAATTACCGAGAAAAACCTTGCACGTGTTCATATCGAAGCAAAGACTGCCTGGGATGCCGGGGCAAAAGAACA
>JAGYLT010000453.1 GCA_018400545.1 Bacteroidales bacterium | reverse complement strand
ATTAAAAATCAAATTTAGCCATTATTTTTCAAATTCAATATTTTATGCACCACATTCTGCACCTGTGTTAGGGTATCCACGCTGCAACGGCCTGGCACCAAACCGGGTTAAAAATTTATCAGTTCAGAAATGTTTGGAAAATGTGGATTGATCCCCTGCAAGAAAACGGTTAATGTTGAAAATCTATTTTATGGGTTTTCTTGCAGATATTATTTTATCCTGATCAATTTGCCGGTTTTCGTGAATGATCCGGAACTGACCTGGTAAATGTATATACCCGGAGGCACCTGCTGTCCGTAACGATCGTGCCCGCTCCAGGAAATTTCATGCAAACCGCGGTTGTAAATCTCTGAGGTAAGTTTTCGAATATGCTGACCGCTCAGGTCGTAAATATCGATTTCAATTTTTGCGGTTTCGGCAAGGTCAACATGAATGGTGGCCTCCGATTTAAATGGATTCGGAAAAGCACCGATTTCCGGATCCAATTGCGGAGCCGGCGTTATTCCGGGTACACCAACGATGTATTCCTCAAGATCGAAGAATTCAAGAACCGCATAAAGAAATTCCCGGCGGTGGTTGGTGCTGTTTTCATCACCCAAAGTTGCAAACTCGTTCACCATACCGATGGTTTTGTAGTTCCACGCAGGATTGGCCGTGGCCACCGATTGCTCTTCATCACCATCGGCATAAAAAATGGAATAGGCCGGTTCCTCGGGATGCATCAGGCATGGCAGTATATTGTTGGCCCCGGAAAAAGTAAAGTTCATCCCTTCGGTAAAGGTTTCAGGAACACCGGAGATTTCATCGAAAGGCAAAAAGGAGGCTTGTTCAGCACCTGCCTTAAACATGGGGTGCAGCGAAGTTTGCGGATTGTACGTCCAGGTCATGGTGCCTTCTAAATAAAGCCTTCCGTTTTGATTAAGATAAGCCACCAACTGCGATGCTTCTTCCTGGGTGAGCTCATTGGATTCGAGGAAACCGCCAAGGCAAACAAATACTGAGCGGTACATTTCAAATTCGTCAGGCAGGCTGGTGGTGTAAACCACTGCCACGCCCAAATCTTCCATGGTTTCCAGCAAGGCTTCGGCTGAGGCCGGATTGGGTCCCTTTCTGAAAATCAGGGCCGTATATTGGCCAATCGTCACCGTAAAAGTTTCGGTAATTTCATTGTCGTCGCCAAAATTCAATGTAACTTCAAAGTTTACCTCATCTGCAATTGGAATTTCTTCGGTGGCAGAAACCTGGAACAACATTGTCTTTTCCTCACCAGGACTCGTCGTTCCGTAAGATATGCCTGGATCGGCAATGGATATCATTTCATGGTCTGCAAACAGCGAAACTTCAGCATTTTCAATTTCCAGCATCCCTGTATTGGAAATCTTTACAGCCAGATCAACAGTTTCGCCCGGATCGATCCGGTTGTTGTTATCATCCTGCACCGCCAACGAATTTATGAGCATGGATGCAGAAAATGCTTCAAAACTGATGGTTCCGTTCCAGTCGGCTTCATTGCTGGTGAGGGAGAGGTCGGATAAAAAATCATACT
>JAGYLT010000452.1 GCA_018400545.1 Bacteroidales bacterium | reverse complement strand
AATCAACTTAGCTGTTTTTCGCAGTATTATCACTAATAAATTATTGTATATCAGGTAAATCAGCTGGAAACTTGGAATGAAATTTAATTTGATACAGTCAAAACGCAGAACAAGTTTTACCATCAGTTAATTTCATTCAGATGTATTCATTGATAGAATAATAGCAGATATACAAGGATTAGTCAATTTAGATTGATTCGTTAATACTAATCAGAATAATCGGATTGTCATAGTATTGCCATGAATCAATCCTAAGCCTAAAAAAGAAAAATTAACTAATAAACATAAAACATGAACTTTATAAACCCTTTTAAATTTGCAACATTGCTACTCGTTTCATTTCTGTTGTTTTCGTGCAGCAATAACGATGATGAAGTAGAACCCGAGGACGAAATCCTTCCTCCGATTGAGTTATCATGTGATTTTTTCAATGAAGATCAAACACTTGAAGACGATCCACAGCGGCCGGTTGATTATCTTATCGATTGCACTGTTTTACTGGAAAATAACCTTGATATCGAGCCTGGTGTTGTAATTTCATTCGGACAGGGAGCTGGAATTATCGTACAAGCCGATGGTACCCTAAATGCTTCAGGAACAAAATCTGACACCATAGTTTTTACGGCCACCACACCTCAAAAAGGATGGTGGGGCGGTTTGGAATTCAGAAGTAATAACAACAATAAAATCTCTTATGCCATCGTGGAATATGCAGGTGCTACCACAGGTCCTGGCGGAGTTGGTGGATTGGGAGATGTTGGCTATGGAGCGGTTTTAGTTTACGCAAGTGCCTCACTCGAACTCACGAATTCGGTGATCAAAAACAGTATCGATGTTGGATTAAGCATTGCTCCGCGGGGTAGCAGTGGCGAATCGCACCAACCACTTATTGATGCGATTCATTTGTCAGGCAACACTTATACCGCTAATGCAGCTCCCGTGCGCATTCCATTTTATATCGTTGGAAATCTTGATCCTAATGACGACTATTCAGGTAACGATAACGACAGGGTAATGATTCGCAGGGGAAATATCGAAAAAGCTGTTGTCACCATGAATGCCCTCAATGTGCCCTATTTGACTCTTGGAAATCTTGACATTCACAGAGGAACCGAAAACAGTAAATCACAGCTAATCATCCAGCCGGGTGTTGAGCTGGAAATGGGCAGCGATCTTGGAATTTCTGTTTTGGACGGGCCAAATTACCTTACTGCCCAAGGTACTGCACAGGAACCCATCCACATCAGGGGTGAAAACCCTACGCCCGGATTTTGGGGCCAGATTCATTTGAATCATAGCGAGCCTAATCCACTGTCGATGAATATTCTGGAACATGTGAACATAAGCCATGGAAGTGCCGGAGCAGCTTCGGACCTTTGGAATGGTGTTGTCAGTCTGAACTTATCACATACGCTGATTATGGTGATGATGGATGTGCATTTTGCTGAATATAGCGGAACAAGTTGTCCGGTCGGCGGCACAGGAGATTGGGACAGACTTGACTTTTTAAATCTTACCGACGATCAAAATCGTTTACCAGCTTGTATTGGT
>JAGYLT010000451.1 GCA_018400545.1 Bacteroidales bacterium | reverse complement strand
TCCCGGTTTTCCACAAAGCTTCCGCCAAAAGGCCACAATGTCCCAAAAGTGAAATCACAATGCAGCCCCAGGCTGTCGGCATAAGCTTTGGTAAAGTCTGATAAATCGGCAAATTCCTTCCCGAGATAGGCATGGCGTGGTGCTGACGTGTCGCCGTCAACGGGATAAATAAATGCGATTTCCACGCCGCCAAAGTTGTTTTCTTTAAGCCAGTTTAGCTGATATGCCACATCTTCTTTTTTAATTTCCGAAGCAAACCACCACCATCGGGTAAGGGGTTTTGAATCGGGATAATACAACGCTGGATCAGGCTGAGCTCCGGTTTTCGAATTGCATGACAACAATCCGGTAAATGCTGTCAGGAAAAGGATTGGAATGAAAAGTTTCAAATTCATTTTAGTGGCTCTGATTTTCCAAATCAATGATAGAATAATTCGCTGCTAAAGTAAGTGAAATAGCGATTTGAAAAATGGATTTCGGTTAGAAAACCGGCAATAAATTATGGTTAAAGGAAAACCGCGTGAAACAAGAATTGGGGTTAATGTTGTGTGATGACCAGTTCGTTTACCAAAATTTGTGCAGCAGGAGGGTATGCACTGCGCCCGGGCATCAAAAAAAGCGAAATGATAACACTCATTTTTGCACCTGCAATATGATTTAAAAAGGAATTATCCCTGATCTTTCGAACTTCCCGGCCGTTGTATCTGATGTGGATTTCATTTTCCCAGCTCATTTCGTAGTTGATGTAGTTTTTGGTGACATCTTTTTTTACCCTGTGGGTTTTCGCCCCGATTTCCCTGTGGTCTTTCACAGTTCCGTAATGACCGTTTGATTGCAGGGTATGCCCAAAAATGCGATTTTGGTCATAGGGTTTGTGCAGTCCCTCGCGGTTGTAGCCTTCAAAAATATCGATCTCGCGCGGCCAGCCTTTGTCATCTTCAGGATGGGCAGTAAGCCAGAAGCCCGGCCAGACGCCGGTTTCGGCGGGAAGCTTGATAGATGCCGATACTTTGCATCCTTTTCTTAGCCATTTGTTGGTGCGTAAAATCCCGATCTTATAGCTTGAATCCGCAACCGGAGCTGCAAATGATCTTACAGCGAGGTTATGTTGATTGTCCACCGCGTTTGGCCCGATCACCAGGTTATCCGTGGTTTCGATATCCTTATCCCAGTACTGGTAGGGGAATTTTTCATGTCTTTGTCCCCAGACAAATCCTGAATGAAAGTTTTCAAACAGTTCTTCCTGCGTCATATTCCGGAAGTCGAAACGGGTTTCACCTGTAAATTGGGCCATGATTTGTATTTTAAAAGTTAGCCTTTCCCAAAAAATCTTTTCAGCTCAAATGTACACCAATTGTTGATAATCAGTAAAACTTAAACCACATTTCGGTGTCAAGTGTTGAAAACGAGGTAGTTTAATAGATGATCAGGAAGAATTTGTGACAATAAATCAAGACAGGTTAACATTATTATTAGTTTTGAAATCGTAAAACAATAAAGTATATAAGACATGGCAAAATTTTCTCCACAAAAATATATCATGCAAAACGGCCGGAAGCTGCCCATAGAAAAATGCCTGATGGCTGATGGTTATGATAACGATATG
>JAGYLT010000450.1 GCA_018400545.1 Bacteroidales bacterium | reverse complement strand
AGATGTGTAGGGTTTGCGCATACCAGTCGGAGTGGCTTTTGGAAAGCGGTTTTAGCACATCATGCCCCCAGGCATATTTTTTATAGCCGTCCCATGATCGTTTAAACTCCTGTCTGACTTTTTCTGCCAATGAATCACGCTGTTTTTTCGGATTATCACACGCAGTAATAAGAACGATCAAAAGCAATGCAAGGGTGTACATCCATTTCTTCATCAAATATAGTTTTGGTTAGGTTGTCAAAAATAGATTTTTTATCTGCATTATCGCCGAAGGCCTTCCTGATTTGCATCCGGCAATATGGATAGGAAGGCTTTCAGGGCAGATTAAAACCTGAGTTCATGATTATTAACAAAAACCGGCTTTATGGTGTTAATGTGTGTGCTTTATCATTTTTTGAGGACATAAATCTTCAACCGAACCAAATCTTTCAAAAATGGAAAAAGAGAAAAAGTCATTCCTTGAACAAATGAATACCAGATGGGTAACGCCGCTTTTTGCAATCATTGCAGTTGTTTATGGGTTTTTTATCCAGGTGAATTTTGATAAACTGGACACGCTGTCCAAAAAAATTGACAATGAATTGCGGGTGAAGGAATTTGATAACAATCTGAAAATGACCATTTACAGCGAGGTGAAGGATGCTATACAGCAGAAAGATACTGCGCTGCAAAATGCTACGCTCATTGTGATCAACGAGATGCTGCGGGATGATTCGGTGTTTAGGGAGAAACTCAAAACCGTTTTGTTTGCCAGTTCCAATTCCCAAAAGCTAATTGATTATTACGATTCACCAAATTACATCAGTGTTTTTGTTCGTAATATGTAGTGATACGTCAAGATTTTCTTTCCACAGGAATTACCGGGAGCTACCGGAATGGGAGTTTCCAGGTCAGGTTCCTGACTTTTTACATAGCTCCAGGGGGATACATACGGTGGAATGCCCGCTTCGCACGGCGAGCCAATGGAAAATCGTGCATGCTCGAAAATTTGAACTGCCAATCCCCCAACACTCCAATCCCCCAACACTCCATCTCCCCAACTCCCTGATTGCCGTTACAATTTCTGTCCAACACTGGTATAATGAGACACTTTCGGGAAATGTTCTACTTTTGCGTGCAAAAATATAGATATGGTATCAGTAGTAGTTCCGGTTTTAAATGAAGAAGAAAATGTTCCGGTTTTATACCGGGAAATTGCCGACGCATTAAAGGATTATGATTTGGAGATCATTTTTACGGATGACGGCTCCACCGACAAAACTTACGAAGTTCTGATGAAACTCAGAAAGGACGATCCGCGCCTTAAAATCCTGAAGATGCAAAAAAATTACGGGCAATCTGCTGCTCTCGCTGCCGGAATTCAGTATGCCAAAGGTGATATCATTGCCACGCTTGATGGCGACCTGCAAAATAATCCTGCTGACCTGCCCATGATGATCGAAAAGCTGAATGAAGGTTATGACTTTGTGGCGGGCTGGCGATTTAACCGGAAGGATACTTTCTTTAAAAAGCGTTTCTCACGCTTCGGGTACCGTCTGCGAAAATCGATAATTGGAAAGGTGGTTCATGATTCCGGATGTACCCTCCGTGTTTACAGGAGCAAGGTGGTTAAAAGCCTCGATTTGATGGGAGAGATGCACCGCTACATTTCGGAGATGCTGATTTTACAGGGA
>JAGYLT010000045.1 GCA_018400545.1 Bacteroidales bacterium | reverse complement strand
TCAACGAACTTGCAGCCTTTTACAGCGAGGAAATGTCGAAATACAAACTGTTGAAATTCGTCCCTGCTTCCGGCGCTGCTTCACGAATGTTTAAACATTTGTTCGAGTTTATGGAGTCGTACAAAGGCACTTCCGAAGACCTGGAAAAAATAGATGCCGACAAGAGTTTTAATTCGGTGTGGTATTTCATCGATCACATTCGGAAATTTGCCTTTTACAATGACCTGAAAGCGGCTGTTGAAAAAGACGGCTTCGACATCAACGAGCTCCTCGAAGAGAAAAAATACGGCTTAATTGTGGAGTACCTGCTCACTGATAAAGGCCTTGGATATGCCAGGCTTCCTAAAGGCCTGCTCAAATTTCACCAGTACGATGATTTTTCGAGGATGTCGCTGGGCGAGCATTTGGTGGAAGGCGCACATTACGCCATGGATGCCAACCGGGAGGTGCACGTGCATTTTACGGTTTCGCCTGAGCACCGGGCAAAATTTGAGGAAGCGGTTGCAGCGGTTGTGCCATCTTACGAGAAAAAATTCAACGTAAAATACCACATCACTTTCTCGGAACAAAAGCCGGCCACCGATACCATGGCTGTGGATATGAACAACGAGCCCTTCCGCGAAAACGATGGCAGTATCCTTTTCCGCCCGGGCGGACACGGTGCTTTGATAGAAAACCTGAACGATTTGAAGGGCGATATCATCTTTGTGAAAAACATCGATAACATTGTTCCTGACCGGCTGAAAAAACCCACATATCTGTACAAGAAAGTGATTGGCGGACTGCTGATTCACCTGCGCCAAAAAACATTTGAATACCTTGAAAAACTTGAAAGCAGCAATGCTTCGGATGAGCTTCTGGAAGAGATTATCGCATTTGCCAAAAGCGAGTTGCTGCTTCAGCTTCCTGATAATTTCGATGACCTCGATAAATCGGCCAAAGCAGCCATGCTCCAAAAGCTGATGAACCGTCCGATCCGCATTTGCGGAATGGTGAAAAATGAAGGAGAGCCTGGTGGTGGCCCGTTTTGGGTTGAAAATTCAAAAGGTGAGGTTTCACTGCAAATCGTGGAATCCTCGCAAATCGACCTGAAAGATGCCGGCCAGAAAGAAATCGTTCGAAATGCCACCCACTTCAACCCGGTTGACCTGGTTTGCAGCGTTCGGGATTACAAGGGAAATGCTTTTGACCTGCGTGAATTCGTCGATCCGGAAACCGGTTTTATCTCCGTCAAATCCAAAGACGGAAAAAACCTGAAGGCACAGGAACTGCCCGGCTTATGGAATGGTGCGATGGCCAACTGGATCACTGTTTTTGTGGAAACGCCCATCATCACTTTCAACCCGGTAAAAACCGTGAACGACCTGCTTAGGGAACAGCATTTGAACCCGTAAACAATCTGCCAATTCGAACGATGACATTGAGTCATTTTATGAATATGATGCGCATAAAAAAAGTCCTGACTCTTCAGCCAGGACTTTTTCCATTTTTGATTGCTAACTATTCACCTCTTTTCTTAAAAAACTCATCTTTATCTTCCTGGCATTCGCGCTTTTGAACGCACTGTGCATCAATTACCGCTACCATTACCATATTGATAATTTCCTGTACCGAACTTCCCATCTGTAAAATATGGACAGATTTATCCATACCGTTAATTACCGGACCGATGACCTCAAAATGGCTCAGTTCCTGCAACAGCTTGTAAGCGATATTTCCGGCTGTGAGATACGGAAAAATCAGGATATTGGCCGGGCCTCCCACCAGCTTCGAGAATGGGAAGTTTTCTTCCATCAGTTCCGGGTTCAGGGCTACGTTGGCCTGCATCTCGCCATCCACAACCAAATCGGGATAATCGCGGTGCAGCATGCTCACAGCTTCCTTGGCCATATTCGGAATTCTGCCCGGATTTGAGCCAAAGTTGGAATAAGTGACCATGGCAATTCTCGGATCCACATTCAGTTGCTTCACCGCATAGGCAGTTTGCAGGGCGATTTCCACGAGCTGCTCTGCTGTTGGGTTTTTATTCACCGTGCAATCAGCAAAGAAAATTGGCCCTTCTTTGGTATTGATGATGTACATCCCTGAAATCAGGTTTGCACCATTCTTTTTGCCAATAACCTGTATGGCCGGCGTAAGCGATAGCGGATAATTGTTGGTGAGTCCCGATACCATCGCATCGGCGAAACCATTTTCTACGAGCATCGGGGCAAAGTAGTTTTTGTTGTACATCTTGCCAAGTGCAGTATGATAAGTGATGCCATCGCGCTGACGTTTCTGGTGCAGCCGCTGTGCAAATTGCTCTCTCCTGCCTGTTTCATTTGGTGATGAAGGATCGATAATCGCAATGCCATTGATTTCCAGATCATGCTCCCTGACGAGCTCTTTTATTTTTTGTTCATTGCCCAGCAAAATCGGGTTAGCGAGTTTCTGATTTTTCACAAACTCTGCCGCTTTCAACATCTGGTAGTTTTCTGCATCGGAGAACACCACCGACTTGGGGTCTTCCATGGCGCGGAAGCGCAACTGACGAACCAGCGGATTGCTGATTCCAAGCTTCTTAACCAGTCTTTCGTTATATGCAACCCAGTCGGTGATGGGCTTACGGGCAACACCAGTCTCGATAGCTGCCTTGGCAACTGCAGGTGCCAAACGTGTAATAAGCCTCGGATCGAAAGGCTTGGGAATGATATATTCTTTACCAAATGAAAAGTTGGTGGCATGGTAAGCTACATTCACCTGCTCAGGTACCGGCTCAGTAGCGAGTTCGGCCAGTGCATATGACGCAGCAAGTTTCATTTCATCGTTAATCCTGGTCGCCCTGACGTCAAGCGCTCCCCTGAAAATAAACGGGAAGCCCAACACATTGTTAATCTGGTTTGGATAATCGGAACGGCCTGTAGCCATAATCACATCTTCGCGGGTAGCCATGGCTTCCTCATACATAATTTCCGGTACAGGATTGGCTAATGCAAAAACAATGGGATCTTTGGCCATCTTCAGGAGGAGTTCTTTCTTGAGGGCACCTCCAACGGATAGCCCCAAAAACATATCGGCACCTTCGATGGCCTCTTCAAGGGTCTCGCAGGGATGATCAGAAGCAAACTGCCGCTTCACTTCATTTAGATCCGTACGCTTACGGCAAAGCACACCCTTACTATCGAGCATGATGATATTTTCGGGTTTTGCTCCCAATTTGATGTACAGCCGCGTACAGGAAACTGCGGAAGCTCCGGCGCCATTCACCACAATTTTCAGATCTTCTATTTTCTTTTTATTGATTTTCAATGCATTGAGTAATCCTGCCGCGGTAATAATCGCAGTACCGTGCTGGTCGTCGTGCATTATCGGGATATCCACCGCTTCCTGTATTTTCCGCTCTATTTCAAAACACTCCGGGGCTTTGATATCCTCGAGATTGATGCCCCCAAAAGTCGGGGCGATGGCTATAACCGTATCGATAAATTTTTGGGGATCCTTCAAATCGATTTCAATATCAAAAACATCGATATCGGCAAAAATCTTAAACAGCAAGCCCTTTCCTTCCATCACAGGTTTGCCTGCTTCTGCACCAATATCTCCCAGGCCAAGCACTGCCGTTCCGTTGGAGATAACAGCTACCAGGTTTCCTTTGCCTGTATATTTGTAAACATCCTCCGGATTATCTTTGATTTTCAAACACGGATCAGCAACTCCGGGCGAGTATGCCAGTGAAAGGTCGCGTTTGGTGGTGTACGGTTTGGTGGGGATAACCTCAAGTTTCCCCGGACGCCCTTCCGCATGGTAGGTTAAGGCATCCTTTCTGAATAATTTGTCCATCATTTTGGTTTATGTATTTGTGTGAAAGGAATAACAATACAAAGGTAGATAATAGTTAAATGGTGAAAAACGTACTGCCTGATTTTTAACATGTTCGCTTTTATGGCGATGATTTAAGTAGCTGATCCACGTGCTTTTAAAATTAACTTAGAACGTTTATAAATTTCTGTGCTTCTTTAATTTATTTCCATTTAAAATTATTACCAGGCAGGTCAGTTTTTTAATAGTACTCAAATGCAAATTACTACATTTGTCTGCTCATCTGCAATGTTAAAAACATCCGAAAAATGATCGAATATCTGAAAGGCCTGATTGCTGAAAAAAATCCCACTTATGTTATTCTGGAAAGTGGCGGAATTGGCTACCAACTCAACATCTCACTACAAACATTTGCTGCAATAAAGGACCTCGAACAGGTTAAATTATTCACGCACCTTGCGTTTAAAATTGAAGCGACAACGCCGGTGGGATTTATGCTTTACGGTTTTTTTCAGGAAGCCGAGCGGCAACTTTTCAGGTTACTGATTTCGGTTTCAGGCGTTGGAAATAACACAGCCATGCTTATGCTTTCATCGCTATCACCCGACAAGATTCTGGCTGCCATCCAGCAGGGCGAATTGGCGGTGCTGAGTTCGGTAAAAGGCATCGGAAACAAGACTGCACAGCGCATCATTGTTGACCTTCAGGACAAAATCGGCAAAGAGCAGATTGCCCCTGAATTTTTGGGAACGGCACACAATACCCGAAAAGATGAGGCGTTAATTGGTCTGACTACGCTGGGCTTTGGGAAAGCGGCTGCCGCAAAGGCTTTGGACAAGATACTAAAAAGGAATCCCGACCTTGCGGTTGAATCATTAATCAAGGAAGCATTAAAAATATTGTGAAAGAATTATCTGGCTTTGAAAAACGATTACTTCAATAAGGTGAGACTAACGATGGATTCTCATCTTTTCTTTAGGCATCAAAATCAACAGGTACAACAATCTCATCCCGGAATTCATTCACAAAAACTCGGTTTATAGAATCAAGAAATTAGGAACTTTTTGAGAAAAGGAATTACATACGCATTTGCGATCCTCTTCATTGTCGTTTTATTCCTCACCGGGTTTGGAAACACAGCCGGCAACGGAAATTCCGGCCTCATGCCCCAGGTCCCGCCCGATTCTATAGGAAACGGCGATACCATTCAACTGGTTTATCCCTTTAATGATAACACCCAGGACGCCTCCCAACAATCACAACAATCCCCGCTTTTCCTGAAGGAGCCTTCAAATATCCAAACAGAGGTAGCGTACGATCCGGAAACCGACCAATACATCATTAAGAAAAAAATTGGTGACTTCAATTACCGAACACCATATAAAATGTCACTCGATGAATATCTGGAATATGATCTCGACCGGTCGATAAATCAATACTGGCAGGAGCGTTCAAGTGCCTCCGGAGCCAATGCCAGGGGAGATGGAATTATTCCGCAGATTTACATCGGTGGCGAAGCTTTTGAGCGGATTTTCGGTTCCAACACCGTCGACATCCGCCCACAGGGCTCGGCTGAACTTACCTTTGGCGTGCTGGCCAACCGGAGAGACGACCCCACCCTGAACGTGCGCCAAAGAAATGTGGTGAACTTCGATTTCCAGCAAAATATTCAGATGAGCGTGCTGGCGAAAATCGGTGATAAAATTGAATTCAGGACCAACTACAACACAGAAGCCACCTTTGAATTTGAGAACAAACTCAACCTGAAATACGAAGGCAAGGAAGACGAAATCATCCAGTTGATCGAAGCAGGAAATGTTACCCTTCCGCTAAACAGCACGCTGATTACGGGTAGCCAGGCGCTGTTCGGAATTAAAACCCAGTTAAAATTTGGCCGCGCTACGGTAACGGCAGTTTATTCAGAACAAAAGAGTGAAACATCCAATATTACTGTTCAGGGCGGTGCACAAACCAACCAGTTTTCGCTGCAGGCCGACCAATACGAAGAAAATAAACACTTTTTGCTGGGTCAGTATTTCGTGGAGAATTACGATAGCGCGCTCACCGAATTGCCCATCATCCGCTCGAATGTAAACATCACTAAGATTGAGGTGTGGGTTACAAATATCGGGGCTGCTGTAACGGAAAACAGAAACATTGTGGCTTTTCAGGACCTGGGCGAAAGAAACCCGTATGCTTCTACAGTGAATCCCGGGTTCACTACTTTTCCGGACATGTATGAATCCAACGACCTGATGCAGTTGCTGCTTCAGTACGAAAATCAGGTTCGAAATATCAGCACCGTTTCAACATTGCTGGAAGGGCCACCATTTGGCTTTGATGCAGGTATCGACTTTGTGAAAGTGGAAAATGCACGTAAACTGAATCAAAACGAATATTCGTTCAACAGCAAGCTTGGTTTTATTTCGCTGAACACCACCCTCAACTCCGACCAGATGCTGGCCGTGGCTTACCAGTACAATGTAATTGGTGATACAACGGTTTACCAGGTAGGTGAATTTTCTGATGAAGGCCTTAATGCGCCTAAAAACCTCATTGTTAAATTATTGAAGAGCACAACGCTCAACACCAAAGTTCCGCTGTGGGATATGATGATGAAAAACGTGTATGCCATCGGAGCTTATCAGGTGCAGAAGGAAGATTTTATTCTGAATATTCTGTATTCAGGAAACGACAACGGCGTACCCACCAGCTACCTCACCGATGCAGGCGAGGCGAGCGGTAAACCGCTCATCAGGGTACTTAATTTCGACAATCTTGATCCACAGCTAAACCCGCCTCATGATGGTATTTTCGACTTCATAGACGGGGCTGCCACACAGGGGGGAACGGTTCAGTCGTCAAACGGCCGGATTTACTTTACCTGTCTGCAACCCTTCGGTAGTTATCTCCGGGCAAAAATCGGCAACGATGAGATTGCCGACCGGTATGTTTATGATTCACTTTATTCGCTAACCAAAAACGGTGCGCAACAATATCCCGAAAAGAATAAGTTCATTCTGGATGGTTTTTATAAATCTTCATCAGGTTCCGAAATATCGCTGAACGCTCTCAACGTGCCACAAGGTTCTGTAACAGTTACAGCAGGTGGTGTACCACTGGTTGAAAATGTGGATTACACCGTTGACTATACCCTTGGCCGCGTGAACATCATCAACGAAGGTGTGCTGAATTCCGGAACCCCGATCAACATATCACTTGAGAGCCAGTCGTTTTTCAACATCCAGACCAAGCGGCTGATGGGTACGCACATCGACTACCGCATCAACGAAGATTTTAACATTGGAGGTACCATCCTTAACCTCACCGAAAGGCCGCTTACACAAAAGGTGAATTACGGTGACGACCCCATCTCCAACACAATCTGGGGAATGGATTTCGCCTACCAGACCAACTCACGGTTTATCACCAAGATGGTGGATGCGCTGCCATTTATCAAAACCAAAGAAGAATCACGCGTGACCATCGACGGTGAATTTGCCCATTTTATTCCCGGCCATTCCAAAGCCATCGGCAAAACGGGGACTTCCTACATCGACGATTTTGAGGGCAGCAAGTCAACAATCGATCTTAAAAACCAGGCTTTCTGGCGTTTGGCCAGTACGCCACAAAAGCAAACTGATGCGGGGCTCTTTCCCGAGGCCGCCTCCGGATCGGGACTCGCCTACGGATACAACCGCGCCAAACTGGCCTGGTATATCATCGATCCTTTATTTTACGATCAGACCGGAAACCTGAGGCCGCCAAACGTGGATTTGAATGAGCTTTCGCAAAACCTGGTTCGGCAGGTTCTCGAAACTGAAGTATTTCCAAATAAGGACGTTCCCAATGGTGTTCCAACCAATATCCCGATTCTGAACCTTGCATTTTATCCCGATGAACGCGGGCCTTACAACTTTGATGCTGAAGGCATTCCCGGGGTTTCCGCCGGTATCGACGAAAACGGTAACCTGCTCCAACCCGAAACGCGCTGGGGCGGTATTATGCGTAAAATTGAATCCACCGACTTCGAAGCCACCAATGTGGAATATATTGAGTTCTGGCTGATGGATCCGTTTACGGAAGGGCAGAATGGAAGTGGTGAGCTCTATTTTAACCTGGGTGATATTTCGGAAGATGTTTTGCGCGATTCAAGAAAAGCCTACGAAAACGGACTCCCAACCTCGGAAGTTGTTGAAAATGTTGACAACACAATATGGGGCCGGGTACCAACGCTTCAGGCACTGGTGGAGAATTTTAGCAACGAAGCAGGAGCCAGAGAGTTTCAGGATGTGGGTTACGACGGACTTCGTGATGAAGACGAGCTGACTTTTTATGACGAGGATTATCTGGAAAAACTGGAACAGCTTTACGGGGCCAATTCACAGGCATATTTACAGGCACTTGCCGACCCGTCGAATGATAACTACCATTATTTCAGGGGAACAGATTATGATAATGACCCGCTATATTCGAGTGTGCTTGAGCGATATAAACAATTTAACGGTACCGAAGGAAACTCGCCCACAGATGCCCAGAACCCGGAAACATATCCTACCGCTGCCACCACCCTGCCGGATGTGGAGGATATCAACCGCGACAATACACTGAGCGAAACCGAAAGATACTTCCAGTATAAAGTTGACCTTGACCCCAATAATATGGAGGTCGGACAGAATTACATCACCGACATTCTTGATGCGCAAGGCATCCAGCTTCCCAACGGCCAGGTTGGTGAAGTAAAATGGTACCAGTTTAAAATTCCGGTTCGCGACCCCTCAAAAATTGTGGGAGGCATCCAGGATTTCCAGTCTATCCGGTTCATGCGTATGTTTATGAAAGGGTTTGCTGAACCCACCGTACTGCGTTTTGCCACCCTGGAGCTCGTGCGCGGCGAATGGAGAAGATACCGCTACGACCTGCTTTCGCCGGGCGAATACATCCCGAATGATATCCAGAGCGAAACTTCTTTTGATATTCTCTCAGTGAACATCGAAGAGAATGGTCGGCGTTCACCCGTGCCTTACGTAATACCGCCAGGAATCGAAAGGGAAATCAACCTGGGAACCACAAACCTGCAGCAATTAAATGAGCAGTCGATGGTTCTCCGTGTGTGCGATCTTATCGACGGTGATGCGCGCGGAGCTTACAAAACCACGGATTTTGATTTTCGCCAGTATGGTAACCTGGAAATGTTTGTGCATGCCGAAAAACTCATCGAAAACCAGGACCTGGAATATGGGGATTTATCGGTATTCATCCGGATTGGTTCCGACCTTACGGAAAACTATTATGAGTATGAAATCCCGCTGACATTCACGCCATGGAACACTTCGGCAACAAATGTAGAAGCCATCTGGCCGGAAGAAAACCGCTTCAACATAAACCTGGAAAGGCTGGTGCAGTTCAAGCTTCAGCGAAATGTTGAAATGCGAACGCCCGGTTCAGGCGTAACCTTTACCATGCCTTATTTTGCTTTCGACGGCCCCAACAAGGTTACCATCCTCGGTAGTCCGAGCATCAGCGATGTTCGCGCAATTATGATCGGGGTGCGAAACCCTAAAAAAACCTCAGCTACCAGCAGCGACGATGGCCTGAGCAAATGTGCCGAAATCTGGGTTAACGAATTGCGCCTTACTGATTTCAATAATGAGGGTGGCCTGGCAGCCACAGCCCGGATTAAAACCGACCTGGCCGACCTCGGTAATTTTACCATTTCCGGATTGTACAGCACACCAGGCTATGGTAGCATCGAAAAGAAAACCACCGAACGTGCACAGGAATTCACACAAAATTTCGATATCTCGACAAATCTGGAATTTGGCCGGTTTTTCCCCGAAAAGTGGGGCATTCGTTTGCCGATGCACTTCGACTACTCAGAATCGCGCCTAACACCCAAATATAATCTCCTTGATCCGGATATCAAGCTGAAGGATGACCTGGAAACATACAATCCCGTTGACCGGGATTCCATCAAAGCGCTTAACGAAGACTTCGTCATGCGCAAAAATATCAACTTTGTTAACGTACGGAAAGACAGGGTTGGGGCATCCACAAAATCACGTTTTTACGACATCGAAAACTGGGATTTCACCTTCAGCTACTCGGAGATTTACCAGCGCAATGTGGATATCGAATACGATCAGCAGCAACAATACCAGGGTGGTATCGGATATAACTTCAACAACAACCCGAAAAATATTAAGCCATTCAGCAAAATGAAGCTGTTTAGCGGCAAGGCCTTTGCCCTCATCAAAGATTTCAATTTCTACCTGATGCCCAAGCTGTTCTCGTTCCGAACGGATATGAACCGCGAATACAGCAAGCGGCTGCTCAGAAACAAAAGCCAGTATGAAGTGCTGATCGAACCCACCTACCTGAAAAAGTGGGACTGGTCGAGAAACTACGATCTGCGCTGGGACCTTACCACCTCGCTCAGGCTGGATTATAAGGCCAACGTGCTGGCATACATCGACGAATTGCCCGGTTCACTGGAACCGGAGGATGAGGATTATGATATAAAACGGGAGCGTATCAGGGAGCAAATTTTTGACCTCGGGACCAAAAATACGTACACCCATAACCTCGGGGTTAACTACACCATTCCGATCAACAAACTACCACTTCTTGACTGGGTGAGTGCCACCGCCCGGTATCAAACCAATTACAAGTGGCAGGCTTCGCCAATCTCGTTGCAGGAACGGCTTGGAAATCAGATTGAAAATTCCAACACCATCCAGCTTAACGGAAACCTGACTTTAGACAGGCTATACAACAAATTGCCATTCCTTGAAAAAGTGAACAAAGGCAGCAGTGGCCAGGGCAGAAGGCCCACACCAAGACCTCCCCAACGAAAACCCGAACAGCCGGAGCAGGACACCGCCAAAGTGAAAAAGAACTATTTCAAAATTGTGGGCAATGGCTTCCTGAAATTATTGATGAGCTTCAAACGCGCTTCGCTTTCCTACTCACAGGGAAATGGAACTTTCCTTCCGGGCTTTATCCCTGAACCCGGCCTGATTGGCAACAATTGGGGCATGGATGCTCCGGGTATCGGATTTGTCTTCGGCGATCAGACAGATATTCGTGGAGATGCTGTGCGCAATGGATGGATTACAGCGGATACGTTGCTAAATACGGCATACGCTACCAAGTTTAATGAACAGATCAACTTCAGGGGAACCATAGAACCGTTTGCCGATTTCAAAATTGAACTCACCGCCGACCGCACCTACAGCCTGAACCATCAGGAATATTTTAAGGCTGATGCAAACGGAGATTTTAACTCCTTTTCACCGATAGAACAGGGTAGTTTCAGTATATCATTTTTTAGCTGGCGAACAGCCTGGGTGCAGGATAACGATAAAAATGAGAATGAAAATTTCATAAACCTGAAAGATAACAGGCTGGAAGTTGCCCAAAGGCTGGCAGACGAAAACCCCAATTGGAGTGGCGGCTATATCCAGGATTCGGTTACAGGTGATTTCTATCCCGAAGGTTACGGGCCAACACAGCAGGATGTGTTGCTGTATTCTTTCCTTTCGGCATACAGCGGAAAAGAAGCATCAGGCTACGACCTGAA
>JAGYLT010000449.1 GCA_018400545.1 Bacteroidales bacterium | reverse complement strand
TTGCTTATTTATTAATGGATTTTTAATCAGAAAACAGCCACTTGAACAAGGTTTTCGGGGCAGTTGTTCAAACGCTGGAAAGATGACAATCGGGCATTTTCCGATTCTTATTTTTGGCTTCAGATACAATATATCCGGAGCACTTTGTATTATTGGTTATCCGGGGCTAAAAAGCAGCTTTGGATGCTTCCGGTGGAAACCCGGTTTTTATGGTCAGCCGACAAACAAAAAATATTAAAAATAAATGCAACTCATTTTAGCACCGCTTCAGGGCTACACCGAAACTGCTTTTCGCAATGCCTGGTCTTCGGTCTTCACGGGGATTGATTATGCCGTAAGCCCATTTATTCCATTGGCTGCGGGCAGTCGTTTCAGGATGGCACATCTGCGCGATGTCTTACCTGATGAGAATCCGGCTATGCCTGTTATTCCGCAGGTTCTGGGCACCAGCCCTGAGAAATTTGTTTTATTGGCCCATCGACTGCACGACCTTGGCTACATCACTGTAAACTGGAATCTGGGCTGTCCGAAACGAACAGTTGCTGTAAAAAAGAGAGGATCGGGGCTTCTCCCCTACCCTGATCTGCTGCGGCAAATCCTCGACGAATTGATCCCAATGCTGCCCATCAGACTTTCCATCAAAACAAGGCTGGGCTATCACAAACCGGATGAGTTTTATGAACTGATTAAGGTTTACAACGATTATCCCCTTGAATCGCTGACTATCCATCCGCGGACAGGAATTCAGGAATATGAAGGTGATATGCATTTGCACGTTTTGAAGGATACTATTTCGGAAATACGGCATGAGGTGATATTCAGCGGCGATATCATGGACACACAAAGCTTTGAGCTGATCAAAAATCAATTCCCTGCAATCAGCCGCTGGATGATTGGGCGCGGGGTAATTGCCAACCCTTTCCTGCCCCAAATAATCAGAACCGGGGCAATGGAGCCGGCGGATGAAATTGTGCGCAAAAAACTCATCCTGTTTCACGCTGAACTCTTCAATCAGTTGACCAACCACATCGAAAAAGAAAAATCAGTTCTCAACAAAATGAAGGATTTCTGGTCGTATTTTGCACTTTGGTTTACTGACAGTCTCAAAATATTTTACACCATTGCTCATCTTGCTACCCTTGAGGACTTCAGAAAAGAAAGTGACCGCATAATGAATGAAGAGCCGCTGTCGCCGATGGAAGGAAGGAGCAACAGGCAGCTTAAATCGAGCGATTATTGTAGTTAGAATTTAGGAATCCCTCACCTCCGGGGCTACATCAGAAAATGAATCAGTTCATTTCTGCTGAATCAGCATTGGATTGGCGATTCCGTTTTGTTCAATATCTCTAACTATGCAAATAGTTTCATGGCGCGGAAGTGATGGCTCAGCTTTGCATGATTTAGATCTAAAAAGCAAAGTGCACTTTTGAAGTGAGAAAACTGAGCAATATCATTTTCTGCCAAGCCTCTACTTAAAAATAATTTCATCAATCAAATCCTGCCCGGCCTCCTGATTGAGTGCCTTTACTATTTTTTCGCGGGCATACCCCAACTCGTTGCGCAACGCTGCCGAATCCACTTCGACAAACAGTACCCTTTTATGTACACGAAGGCTCGTAGTATGTTTTGCTATCATGGAGCCGACAATTCGTTCCCACGACCTGATCAGTCCGGCTTCGGAATAACCGCGTTCGAGATTATTTTGTTTCAGCAGAGCTTTGA
>JAGYLT010000448.1 GCA_018400545.1 Bacteroidales bacterium | reverse complement strand
ATAAAAATGGAAACGGAACAGCTTTTTCTTGAACCTGACCTTACCATCGAAAAGCTGGCCGCCGAAATAAACATCAATAAGCGATATATTTCACAAGTGATTAACGAGCTTAAAAACCAGAATTTTTCATCCTACCTCAACGAATACCGTGTGAGGGAAGCGCGAAAACTATTGCTCGATCCGGAGCACCGCCATCTGACTATCGAAACCATTGCAGGCATGGTGGGGTTCAATTCCAAATCGGCCTTCAATAATGCCTTCAAAAAATTCACCGGGGTAACGCCTTCGTTTTTTATGAAAGCCGCAACGCATTAGCAAAATTCTTTCTACTTCTCAAATCAAAACGTACTGATTTCTGAATCTGTACACCTTTGGGCATCATCGGCTCCTATTTCAGCATTCCAATACTTAATTTTGACCGATCATTTCTAACCAAAAAATTTAAACAGATGAAACGTACATTTACGATGATTTGGATGCTGATATTTTTCAGCAGCGTATTTAGTCAAACAAACTGGTATGTTGCTACCAACGGCAACAACAACAATCCGGGAACGGAAACCCAGCCATTTTTAACCATCCAAAAGGGTGTGGATATGGCACAGGCCGGTGATGTGGTTTTTGTGAAAGCCGGTACTTACAACGAAGAAGTGAGCATGATAAATTCAGGTACTGCGGCAAACCCCATCAAACTAATGGCCTATCCGGGTGATGAACTTAATGTGATCATCGACGGAAGCGGTATCAATGTGTCTAAAAACAGCGCGTGGTCCTATTTCAGCGGGCTGATCGGCGCTTACGGAAAAAGTCATATCGAGGTGAGTGGTTTCACCGTCCAAAACTCAAATGGTTTTGGAATGTTGGCATTCGAAGCCGACAATATAACTTTTAAGAACTGTTACACCTACAACACAGCTCACTCGGGCATCGCATCCTTCGAAAACTGTTCAAACATCTACATCCTCAGCAATGAAGTGGTGTATGCCGTAAATGGCGGGCAGCAGGAGTGCATCTCGGTGGCTACAACCAATGGTTTTGAAGTTGGGTACAACAAAGTACATGACGCCTCGGAAGCAGGTTTTGGCGGTGAAGGCATCGACATAAAAGACGGATCGGCAAACGGGAAAGTTTTTTACAACGAAATCTGGAACACGCCTACCGACCGCACCGGCATTTATATAGACGCTTACGAAAAACACACCTATAACATTGAGGTGTATGGGAACATCATTCACGATTCCAGGCATTTTGGTTTGCAGATGTGCTCAGAAAAAGGAGGGCTGCTCGAAAATATCAAGATATACAACAATTTAATTTACAACAGCAAACGCGGCGGAATCCAGATTTTTGATGAAAGTTCGCATTCAGGCCCGGAACCCATCCAAAATATTGAGATTTACAACAATACATTCTATAATAATTCGCCAACCGTAAACTGGTGGGGAGGCATCACAAACAACTCACCTTACCTGACTGATATATACATCCACAACAACATATTCGCCTACAACAATGCCTATCAGATTTTTGATGAAGCCGGAGCAAACGGATGGCATGTGAGCAACAACCTGCTGATCGGCGACCTGGGCTCGCAGGATCAAAGCCGGCTGAATGCAGGGGATGATTTTGAAGGCGACCCGGAATTTGTTGATGCCGGCAATTTTGATTTTCATTTGCTTAGCAGCTCCCCGGCAATTGACAACGGCCTGGTTGTTTTTGTGGA
>JAGYLT010000447.1 GCA_018400545.1 Bacteroidales bacterium | reverse complement strand
ACCGGGATGAACAAAAAAATTGAGGTAAATGAAGATGAAGCGTTATTGCGGATTTCAGGCGGAGATGCCCGAAAACTTTTTAATGCCATCGAACTGGCGGTAAAAACCCAACAAAATCAAAAGGAAATCAGTATCACCAATAAAGCTGTGCTGGAAAACATCCAGCAAAACCTGGCCATTTATGACAAGGCCGGCGAACAGCATTATGACATTATTTCGGCATTCATCAAATCCATCCGCGGAAGCGATCCAAATGCGGCAGTTTACTGGCTGGCCCGGATGATTGAAGGTGGTGAAGACCCAAAATTCATAGCCCGCAGGCTGGTGATCCTCGCTTCGGAAGATATCGGCAATGCCAATCCGAATGCGCTGTTGCTGGCCAACGCCTGCTTTGAAGCCATCAACAAAATCGGCTGGCCTGAAGGAAGAATTATCCTTTCGCAAACAGCGGTTTATCTGGCTACATCTCCAAAAAGCAATTCCACCTACATGGCCATCGATGAAGCCATTGCACTTGTGAAAAAAACCGGCGATTTACCGGTGCCGCTTCACATGCGCAATGCACCAACAAAACTGATGAAGGAAATCGGCTATGGCAAAGATTACAAATATGCCCATGCTTACGAGCGCAA
Source organism: Bacteroidales bacterium (assembly GCA_018400545.1). The sequence continues at coordinate 1,140 of JAGYLT010000447.1, read as the reverse complement.
TTTCATCGACCAGGAATTTTTACCCGATAAAATAAAAGGTCACAAGTTTTACGATCCGGGCAAAAATACCCGGGAAGAAGAAACCCGAAAATGGCTGAAATACAGATGGAAAGGGAAATATGGTTATTGAACCAACTTTCAGCTAAAGCTCTTTTACCTCAATACCACGAATATTACATTAAATACTTTTAAAGAAACCAAAACAGGCTGCTATGAAACATTTTTTCCTTATTTCGATTCTGATCGTATCTACACTATCTGTCAATTCACAATCGACAAAATATTTCATTCCGGTCAATTTCGGGCAGGCTTATGAAAACGAAACACGGTCGCCGGATGGCCGGCCTGGAGCCGACTACTGGCAAAACCGTGCTGATTATGAAATTTCCGTCAAGCTTAATCCCGGCGATCATTCCATAACAGGAGCGGAAACAATAGCGTATTTTAATAACAGCCCTGACACGCTTACTTATCTCATCATCCACCTGTTCCCGAACCTTTACAAAGCCGGTGGCAGAAGGGATTTTGAGATTGATCCTTCCGATGCTTCTGAGGGTATCCAACTTGATGAAATCCGCATTGATGGCAAAAAAGTGAGTCAGGCCTTCACGCAGGAGATCGAAAATAATCTCGTTCTTTACCTTCGCGAACCGCTTTTTCCGGGAAGCAGCGCGGACATTGGATTTAAATGGAAATACTCCCTGAATGAGAATTCACATTATCGTGAAGGCGTAGTGGATGAGTCCTCATTTTTCGTGGCCTATTTTTTTCCGCGCGTAGCCGTTTATGATGACATTGATGGCTGGAATGATTGGAGCTACAGTGGAACAGCGGAGTTTTACAACGATTTCGGGAGTTTTGATGTCGATATTACAGTTCCCGAAAATTATATGGTATGGGCCACCGGGGATTGGCAAAACCCTGATGAAATACTCAGCCCGGCTTTTTTGCAAAAATATGAGGCAGCAAAATCATCGGATGAAATCGTAAACATCATATCAAAGGAGAACCTTAAAAACGACCGGATTTTCAAAAACAAAAGCACAAATACTTTTCGTTTTAAAGCAAAGAATGTCAGTGATTTCGCATTTGGAACCAGCGATCATTATTTGTGGGATGGTTCCGGCCTTATGGTTGATT
>JAGYLT010000446.1 GCA_018400545.1 Bacteroidales bacterium | reverse complement strand
CCATGAGGTGATCATTGTTGATAACCTTTCCAATTCGCAAATCGATGTGCTGGATAATATCACTTCCATAACGGGGATTAAACCTTTGTTTGAGGAATTCAGTTTGTACGACCGGGAAAAAACACTGGATTTTTTCGAAAGGCACAGCGACATTGATGCCATCATTCATTTTGCAGCTTACAAGGCAGTGGGTGAATCGGTAGAAAAACCGCTGATGTATTACCACAACAACATTTTTTCGCTGGTAAATATCCTGGATGGGATGATCGAAAACAACATCGACACGATTGTGTTTTCATCGTCGTGCACAGTTTACGGCCAGCCTGAGAAACTGCCGGTTAGCGAGGACGCGCCGGTGCAAAAGGCCATGTCGCCCTACGGAAATACGAAGCAGATTTCCGAGGAGATCATTACCGACACCATCAATTCTTCAAAACTTAAGGCGATATTGCTACGCTATTTCAACCCGATAGGTGCACATGAAAGTGCAAAGATCGGTGAACTGCCGCTGGGTGTTCCCAACAACCTGGTGCCATTTATCACACAAACGGCCATTGGTATCCGGGAACAATTGAAAGTTTTTGGCGATGACTACGATACTCCGGACGGCACACCTATCCGCGATTACATCCATGTGGTGGATCTTGCCAAAGCCCACGTAATTGCCGTTGACCGGATGCTGGAAAGCAAAAACAAGAAGAACCTGGAAATATTCAACCTGGGAACCGGAAACGGGTATTCGGTATTGGAGGTAATCAACAGCTTCGAAAAAGTTACCGGTGAAAAGCTGAATTACAAAATCGTTGACCGCCGTCCCGGCGATGTTACCGAAGTGTGGGCCGATACCAAATTTGCCAACGAAGAACTGGGCTGGAAAGCGGAGAAGGGCATCGACGAGATGAACCTGACTGCGTGGAAATGGGAGAAAGCTCTGGCGGAGAAGAAGAAAGGTTAATCGTTATTTGTTAATAAGTTATTCGTAAAACATATCGTTGTCCAGAACATATGCTAAGGACAGCAACCTTTAAAAGAATAAGAATAAAAGAAATAAAAACAACAAAAAATGAACACATTCAAGAAAACAATCATGGTAACCGGAGGGGCCGGATTTATCGGATCGCATGTAATTCGATTTTTTATAAAGAAATATCCGGACTACAAAATCGTAAATGTCGATAAACTCACGTATGCCGGCAACCTGGAAAACCTGAAGGACATCGAAAATATGCCGAACTACGCTTTTGAGAAGGCGGATATCGTGGATGCCGAACTGATGCAAAAGCTTTTTGACAAGTATAAATTCGACGGTGTGATCCATCTCGCTGCTGAGTCGCACGTGGATCGCTCCATTGCCAACCCGATGGAATTTATTTACACCAACATCATTGGGACTGCCAACCTGCTGAATGCAGCAAAATTCCACTGGAAGGACAATCCGGAAGGAAAAATATTTTATCATGTTTCCACCGATGAAGTGTATGGCTCCCTTGGCGAAACAGGATTTTTCTATGAAACAACATCCTACGACCCGCGAAGTCCATACTCAGCTTCCAAGGCCAGCTCCGATCATCTTGTACGCGCGTATTATCACACCTTCGGGCTGCCGGTGAAGATTTCGAATTGCTCCAACAACTATGGATCATACCAGTTTCCTGAAAAACTGATCCCGCTTTTCATCAACAACATCCAGAACAACAAGCCGCTGCCGGTTTATGGCAAAGGTGAAAACATTCGCGACTGGCTATGGGTGAACGACCACGCTTCAGCCATTGATG
>JAGYLT010000445.1 GCA_018400545.1 Bacteroidales bacterium | reverse complement strand
TCATCTTTATTGTTTTCGCATCTTTTTCGATGGTGATATCCGTTAGGGTGCTGCTGTTGTATTATTATTTTTGATTTTCCAACCGCTTCATTTCATAGTACATATCGTTAATCAACCGCTCCGAGATTTGTTGAATGACAACATCCGGTTTTTCCTTTTTGATCAAAGCTGTATCCGGGATGCGGTGCCAAATCAGCACCGATTCATTAAAACTTTCGATCAGCAGCGGTTTCAGATGTACGAAGAATGAATCGCGGAATACAAGTACCTTTTGCTTTGCCGAATCATTCCGGAATCTGTTTTCGTAATTTTCTGGTCGGACATAGTTATAATTTTCAGGTAGCGTAAGGCGGTCTTCAACCTGTCGTGCCAGCCGGACTTTAGGATTTACGTAAATGGAAGGATACGGCGACTTTCTGCCAAGGATTTTTGCCATATCCATATCTCCGGGGTAAATTGTATCAGCAGTAACATCTTCGGCCGAAAATTCCATCAGATCAGGGTTGAACCTACGGAGTGTATCCATCAACTGGCGGTATGCTATCCATGCACCGTGGCCATTCCAGTGAGAATCATGTTTGAAATACAGAGGCTTGTTGCGATGCTTCACCAATTCCAGCCGGCTATCAACCACACGTACATCTTTCCTTATTAAAGTGATGATAAGTTGTTCAAGATTTGTAGGTTCAGCCGAGGGTTTCATGGGAATACTTTCGTGATAAATCCCCGCCTTACCCCATGTTGGCAAAAACACATAATATATTCCCCGGCTCTCGCACCACTCCTGAAGCCCGGCAATTGTTTTGGCCAGGTCGTCAATCTCATCGGGGTTCATTCTGCTTATCCCGAGTTGTTCTGATAAACTTCCGTCAAAATGATCTCCTGTAAACATCCAGTCGTTTTTTCCCAAAATCAGCTTGTCAGGGAAGGGTTGTGAATGCAGTACATCTATCTTAATAATTTTATACAAATCCAGTAATTCATCGCGAAAAGTAAACGTTGTTTTGTACCAGGCATCATACTGGTTCAGGTTGTGTGATAAATCCATATACAACCCTTTGACTTTCCCCTTGATTCCTTTCCCGTTATTGATGTTAAACGTGTACAATGTGGGTGCCGGATGCACTTTAATATGATTGTTAAGCCCGGGTAAAACAGCAAGAGTCAGGCGGTAGCCGGCAGGAGCTAAAATGAGCAGCGCAATAAACCAGGAAAAAATGATATGGAGTTTATGTTGCTTCATCAAAACCTGAAATAAATGAATGGATTGTAGGTGTCGGCAGCAATGTAAGCCACTGAGGTAAGAAATAAAGCTGCATAAAACACGATACCCAATGCATCAACAGTTACCCTGGCAGCGGTGTTTATTCCCCGAAGTTTGTTCACCCTGTTGCTCAGAACTTTGTAAACAGGCATGCAAAACGCGATACCCACAATGAATAATAAAATCATTTCCACGGTGATATGGAAAAAGCTAAAATAGTTGTACAGTGGCAGGTCACCCTGGGAAAATGAAAACATATTCATCAGGTAATTGCCGGCCCAGGATATTTCGGGCGATCTGAAAATTACCAGCGTCACAAGCCAGGCAATAATTGTATAAAGGTGACGGATTGGTTTAGGCAATCGATCAAGAACTCTCGAAAATCCCAGCTTTTCTATGACAATAAAAAAACCATTTGCCAGCCCCCATAGTACAAAATTCCACGCCGCTCCGTGCCACAGACCTGTAACCACAAATACGATCACCAGGTTGAGGTAAACGCGCGCCACCGGCACC
>JAGYLT010000444.1 GCA_018400545.1 Bacteroidales bacterium | reverse complement strand
TCCGGGTACTTCAAGAAAAACGGTGGTTGGCACGCCGGGATTTGCCGCATCCCATTCCACAGCAATACTATTGGTGTTTGATCCTGAAACAATTGTTCCACCGCTCACACTCCAATTATAGGTTGTACATACAACATTTGTGTAAAAATAAGATGTGTCGCCCGGACACACTGTACCGTAACAGCAATCGGTTTCGATTGAAGGTCCCACGCCATCGAGTACGGTCAAAGTTTTGGTTACCGTATCAATGCAGCCGCATGGAGGATGATCAATCTGTCCTCCTTCGGTACCCAAATCCTGCGCGGTGAGCGTAATGATGTAAGTCCCCGGCAGTGTGTATTCCTGAGGCGGCGGGTTAGCGCCACTAAAGGTATTGCCATTACCAAAATCCCATACGAAAAGACTCCCCCCTGTTGATGTATTCAAAAAATTGACCGGGGTATTCATACACACCGGATCGGGATCAACAATAAAATCGGCTTTGGGGCCGTCAATAAGACAAACGGCGCTGGTAATCGTATCCGCACAATTATTGCCTGAGATGACCACCTTAATCGTGCCGCTGTTTCCATTTCCCCAAAGCACCGAAACCGGATTTCCACTCGCGTTAGTTGGGGTTCCGCCGGTTATAAACCAGGAATAGGTGTATCCGGGTTCATTTGGATAAACAGTATAAGTGTGTGTTGATTCTTTGCAGGCTACCAGAGGATGTTCACCCCCAAAGGCCTCGCCAAAGCAGGTTTCCATCGGTGGGCAAATCTCTACTGCGTCTTTCAGAATGAAATCCGGGCAGCAACAGGCTCCTGGATCGATATCTATGGTCAGGGTCATGCAGTCGGTATCGGGCTGCGCATCAGCATTGTTGGGATAAGCAGTCATGCAGAGCGACACCGAACCACTGGCAAGATCACCCTGGCTGGGAATGTAAACAGGGTTTAAACTTACCGGCGTGATGAAATATCCATCGCCGGTTGTTGTCCAAAATACTGAACTGAAGTCGGTAGCAGTTGCGTCAGCAAGAACATATTCATCTCCGGCACATATCGTAGCGTCCGCGCCGGCGTTGGCAACGGGGTCAACACTCAGGGGAGAAAGCACAACTGCAATATTCCAGTTGAAATTCAAATTATGCTCCAGATGCAATGACTCAAAGTTAACGCCGTCCAGTGAGAACAAATCTCCCAGTCCAACTGCGGAAGGACCGGGACCAACACCCGCTGGCGCGGTTCCCTCTTCGTGCGAAACACCATAACCTATCCATAAATCTTCGCCGGTAATAAGTAATTCCACCGGAATATCAATGTTTTGCCAGCTAAAAGGAACAGGCGTCATTGCCTGCTCGTACAACAACTCACCCGGAGAGTTATCGGTTCCCTCTTTCCAAATTTTCAAAGTGAAGGATGCCGGCAAATGGAAAATAAATAGCTCAACAGAAGCGACTCTCAGCCCAGTTTGTTGGCTCATTAGCGAAGCCGGAAACTTAACAGCAGCATGAAAAGCGCCACCATCCGTCAGGCCAAGGGCATTAATATTTAGCCCGTTATCATACCGAAGTGTAGCATTTTCGGGATTGCGGAGGGTGTTGCCGCCGGAAGATGGTGTTATGGAAAATCCATCCCTTTGAAGCGCCGCATTTGATTGATTGTTGAGGGAATACTCATTATCCCCCCCGGATTTGGACTCGTCTAAAAAATGAAAATCCTGATGATCAGGAATAAATGTTCTGATGTGTTGACTTGCTGTAAGCTCGAAGCCAAAAACAAGCATCAAAAGAATGGTTAAAACTACTT
>JAGYLT010000443.1 GCA_018400545.1 Bacteroidales bacterium | reverse complement strand
TATTAACCCTCTAACTCACCCCCCATGCACGAAATAGAACGTAAATTCCTGGTAGCAGGACCATTTAAATCCGACGCTAAAGAATCATTCAGGATCACACAGGGCTATCTGAATTCCCATCCGGAAAGGGCTGTTCGGATACGGATAAAAGGCAATAAAGGATTCTTAACCATCAAAGGCAAAGGTGAATCCGGCGGCATGAAACGTTTCGAGTGGGAAAAGGAAATCCCGGTTGATGAAGCCAAAAACCTGCTTGAACTTTGCGAGCCCGGCATCATCGACAAAACCCGGTATATTGTGCCATTCGGCAAACATGATTTTGAAGTGGATGAATTTTACGGTGATAACGAGGGATTGATCGTAGCGGAGGTTGAATTGCAAAGTGAGGACGAACATTTTAAAAAGCCCGACTGGCTAGGTGAGGAAGTCACCGGCGATGAACGATACTACAATGCCATGCTCAAGCAAAAGCCGTTTAAAACCTGGGAAAAGTATTGAAATTAGCTCTGATTAAAAACTAAAAAAACTGAACATTTCCTGAAAATCTGCGAGGTAATGATAGATTGGTGAAGTCTATTGCATCAATAACCCGGATTTTCTGGAATCAAAATTTGGGGTAACTTTGCAGTTTGCTTTTTGTTGAATATTAAGCACGCGGTAAAACTTTTCAAAGATTATCTCAATTTAAACCTGTAAGTATGAAACGGCTCTTTTTTTCTCTAATTGGATTCTTAATCATTGTAAACCTCAGCGCACAAAATCTTGAAGACCTTGATTTTGGCACCGATTCCACACTTGACATCGTAACCTGGAATATCGAATGGTTCCCCAAAGAAGGCGAAACCACCATCGAATATGTGAAGGAAATCATCCAGGCCATGGAGGCCGACGTGATTGCCATTCAGGAAATCGACCAGTATGAAGAATTTGTAAATATGATAGACGAACTGGAGGACTGGGAGGGATTTGCAATAAGCAGCGATTATCTCGAACTGGCCTATATCTACAACCCCGAGTTTGTTCAGATGAACAGCATTTACCAGATATTGCCTAACAGTAACCGCGAGCTTCCCCGGAAGCCACTGATTATGGAAATCAAATTCAATAACGAGGATTATGTGTTGATAAACAACCATTTGAAATGTTGCGGCGACGGCATCATGGATCCGGACGACCCCTGGGACGAAGAAACCCGCAGATACGATGCCTGCGTTTTACTGGATGAATATATCCGTGAAAATTTTGACAGCCAAAATGTTATCCTGCTTGGCGACTTAAACGATTTACTTACCGATGATGAACCCAACAACGTTTTTCAGGTGTTTTTAAACGACCCTTTCAGTTACCAGTTTACGGATATGGTAATTGCAGAAGGCCCTTCTGCTGACTGGTCGTACCCTTCATGGCCATCACATCTGGATCACATCATGATTACCAATGAACTTTTTGATGATTTCGAGGATCCGGAAAGCGAGGTGATGACCATCCGCATTGATGACTACCTGGAAAACGGTTTCTGGGAATATGAGAGCTACGTTTCCGACCATCGGCCTGTTGGCCTTAAACTGATGCCACATGAGGGAATTTCATCCATCGCTGAAAAGGAAGCCATCTCAAAAATCAGTATTTCTCCGAATCCTTGTTCCGGACAGGCAACTTTTCAATTTGAAAAACTCAACGCACCCGCGGTGATTGAAATCAGAAATCTTTCCGGCCAGCTTATTGAAACCATGCAACTGCAAAGTGGTGAGGAGAAAATCAGTTTCAGCGCTGCAGATTTTAATCAGGGCGTATATCTTGTTTATATCATCTCCAAAGACAGAATTGCAGGTTTTGAACGCCTCACAATTGTGAAGTAAGGGATT
>JAGYLT010000442.1 GCA_018400545.1 Bacteroidales bacterium | reverse complement strand
ATAATTCTCAAGCCATTCGATGGTGTCCACATCCAGGTGGTTGGTGGGCTCGTCCAGAACCACCAGGTCGGATTCCTCGATGAGGGCTTTGGCCAGTGCCGCTTTTTTGCGCATTCCGCCGGAAAGTTCCTTCACTTTTTGGTCCAGTTTTTTGATGTTGAACTTCCCGAGTATTTCTCTGATTTTCGATTCGAAATTCCAGGCATGCAGCTCATCCATCCGGTTCATGATTTCGGTAGTTTCATCCTTGTCGGTGATGAGTCCCGAAGTCAGCAAATTGTAGCGGTAAACAAGTTGAGTAAGCTGATTGTCCGAATCAAACAAAAAATCCAAAACCGTAACCTCAGGATCCATGTCGGGGTTTTGTGAAAGGTATGATATGCGAATGTCATTGCCTTTGGTCACCCGCCCGGCATCCGGCTGTTCATGGCCGGTAATTATTTTGATGAGGCTTGATTTTCCGGTTCCGTTCCGTGCAATCAGGGCAAGCTTCTGGCCGGCTGCAATGCCAAACGACAGGTTTTCGAAAAGCAGCTTTTCGCCGTAAGCCTTGGAAATATTTTCAACAGTAAGGATATTCATTGATGATCAAATTATCAGAAAAATGGCTGCGAAGATAGGGAAGAAAGAGGTAAGTAGTGGGTAGTAAAAAGTGGAACTTGGAGCTAACCAGTTAGCCTTGAATATTTTTTTTAGAAAGAAGATATAACGTACCTCATAAGGCAGGCGTTTCAACATAATCGATTTTTTGATTGTTAACTTTGCATATTATTTGTTGAATTCGTGAACAAGAAATTTCATTTTTATGCTGGCCTGTAATAAATATACCTGTATGAATGCCGGGGAAAAGCTCACCTCGGTTTTGCCCAATTTTCTGATTGTGGGTGCCCAGAAAGCCGGCACCACTTCGCTGCTTAGCATTCTGAAAAACCACAGTCAGATTTATCTGCACCCCAAAAAGGAGTTGCATTTTTTCGACAGAGATTCGGATTATGAAGACGGCGTGAAATTTTATGCATCTTATTTTCGAAATACCGGATCGGCGAAAGCCATTGGAGAAGCCACACCGGCATATCTTTTTTTGCCTGAAATTCCGGGCAGAATTGTGGAAACCATTGGTAGTGAAATAAAGATTATTGCAATTCTTCGCAATCCGGCTGATCGTGCTTTTTCTCAATACCGCATGCTTGTAAATATGGGCCTTGAAAAACGCACATTGGAAGAAGCATTTTTGTTTAACCTGAACAGGATTCGAAATCAGGGAATTACTTATGAAAAGGAAACCAGTTACCTGGATCGGGGACTTTATTCGGTTCAACTTGAAAATTACTTCAAAACATTTCCGCGTGAGCAGGTTCGGGTTTTTCTTTTTGAGGAGGATTTTTTAAAACATCCTTCAACTATGATCCGGGACATCCAGGAGTTTCTGGAAGTGGATTTTGAGGAGTTGAATACCATGATCAGGGATATTCCCGCCAAACGGGTTAAAAATGAGAAACTGGACCACGTGTTGAATACGGCACATCCGCTGAATCAGTTTTTTAAAATGGCCATCCCCTCAAAAAAAATTCGCGCATTCATCAAGTTAAAAATGAACGGGCTGAACACGGATAGTACAAAGCCCGGGGCCGACTGGGATATGTGGCGCGAGCGGCTCATCAGGGAGGTTTTTTACGATGACATCAAAAAAACCGAAACGCTTCTTGAACGTGATTTGAGCGGGTGGTATAAAGATGTGGTGTAGAGCTAAGCCGCCAGGTTATACGTAATAATAATGTTTAAATTTGCAGAAAACGATACCATGGAACATACAGATATTAAAACAGATTTGCATGCTTTGATAGATAAAACCAACGATGTAAGGGTTTTAGAAGCTATTAAA
>JAGYLT010000441.1 GCA_018400545.1 Bacteroidales bacterium | reverse complement strand
GAAAAAAACGGGCCGTTTATCAAATCGAATTATTATCATCAGTTTTTATCCAAAAGAACTTCCTGCGTTGAAACTGAAACCCGCATATACATATATTCTTGTTACGCTTTCCATGTTGTTCTGGGGGATGAGTTTTGTGTGGTCGAAGATCGCACTTGATTATTACGACCCCATTACCATTCTGCTGTTGCGACTAATCCTGTCGTCGGGGCTGCTGTTTGCTGGCCTGGCACTTTTCGGGCGCCTGAGGAATTTCGAACGTAAAGACCGTAAACTGTTTTTGTTGTCGGCTTTGTTCAATCCTTTCCTGTATTTTCTTGGCGAAAATTACGGGCTTAAGTTCTCCACACCAACCATCACGGCAGTCATCATTGCCACCATCCCGGTATTTACCCCGGTTTTTGCCTGGATATATTTTCGTGAAAAGCTCTCCGTGTTAAATGTGTTCGGCCTGGTGGTTTCTTTTCTGGGCGTTTTGATTATGCTCCTCGACAGCAACTACAACCTGAATGTGTCAGCTGTTGGAGTGGCATGGCTTTCACTGGCGGTTGTAACGGCAGTATTTTATTCGGTGCTCCTGAAAAAACTGGCCGTAAAATACGACCCCTTCCTTATCATCGCCTGGCAAAATCTAATCGGGGCGTGCTATTTTCTTCCTGTATTTTTTATTTTTGATTTTCAACATTTCATCACCATCAAACCTACCACCGAACTGGTGACCTCTTTACTGCTTCTTGCTTTTTTTGCCTCTTCGCTGGCTTTTGTGTTTTTCACGATTTCCTCCCGCGAGATCGGCATCAGCAAAACCAACCTTTTTACCAATATGATCCCGGTATTTACGGCGGCTTTTTCATTTATCATCCTTGGAGAGCTGCTCGACATGCAGAAAGTCGCAGGTATGCTGGTGGTGATTGCCGGCGTGCTTATGTCGCAACTGACAAAAAACAACCGCTTTGTGAGCATTTACCGGTATATCGTTTACAGGAAAAAGGGGAATTGATTGGAGGTTATTGGTTGATTGGTTAATTGTAATGGTTGCCGAAGCTACGCTTTGGGTCCAGGATTTCCCGAATCCGACGATCCGGAAAATGCCCGGGCTTTGCCTGGCATTATTTACCAAATTCAAAATTGCATTAACGAATAACGATTAACTTTCTAATATTATGTGATTTACAAATGCTGTTATTCGGAATTGGTGCGGAAAGTGTATTCACCAACTGTAGGACAGTTTACACCTGCCCCTGGATAGTGGTAAGCCTGTTGAGGTGGAAGTTTGAGCCAATTTCAAAGGTATCCGCCAACTGTCCGGCAGTTTACCGTCTGGCAAATATCGTGAATGGGAAGAATTTTTCCTGCGCGAAGGCGGGATGCTTGGCCCACCCGATTGGAATATGGGAGATTTGAAGTAAGTAGTCAGGTTAGATTTGTAAACTTAAAAATCCCGTTCAGAAAAGGCGGGATTTTTTTTGGAGGGTTTCGGGCCATAGCGAAGTTGGGACTCAAAATTAACCCACGCATACCGGACGTAGCAAATGCTACGCCTATCCACCGCTTGTAGGAACTGCCTGATATAGATGATGATTGTTGAGCGAAGCCAAAGCCAATTACACCGAACGCACTAAGGGAAATTACGCCGAACGAAGCCCTGCCTGCATGATGCAGTCAGGCAGGGAAAGTCAATTACCCGAAGCAAATTACCTCTATACCTTCCACCCCTTCTCAAAGCTCTGCCACAATACTCCATCACGCCATTACCCAATCTTCCCGTACACCTCTCACCTCTCTTTCCTGCGCTCTGCGCTCTGCGCTAAGCATCTCAACCTTCCATCCCTACTCAAACCTATCCACAAATACTCCAATACTCCAATACTCCATCACCCGATCTTCTCGTACACCTCTCACCTCTCC
>JAGYLT010000440.1 GCA_018400545.1 Bacteroidales bacterium | reverse complement strand
TGAATTGGACAAATCAAGATCGGTGATCAACCGCTCGTTTTCCTCAAATTCCTTATCATCGTCCAGATCAATCCAAAGACTGGCATACTGACTGGAATAACCGGTTTCGAAGGATGCAGTGTAGGTTTCGCCAGGATCGAGTGTGGTGCTCATATCCAGAAAGTCACCATATCCATCAATTCCATTATCGTTACTACAACCATTGTTCATGTTATCGATTTCGGCAAGCATAAAACCGGTAATACCATCACCCATTGAACAGTTGGCTTCACCATAACAATAATCCGGGAAGAGCAGCCCGAAAGTGGCTTCACCTGCAAATCCGTAATCGGCGGTGAAATTTACCTGTAGGTCTGCAATGTATCCACCCGGAATGCTTGCAGTAGCCGTAACACTATATGCTGCGGTGCCGGTTTGGTTGCCCAGAATATCGCCAAATTCCTGTGGGTCGGCAGTATTCACCATCACATAACTGTCAAGACTTTCGAGGCTGCCAAATACATTGAAAGCATCGGCAGAACCGTTATTGGCAATCGTAACCACCAGGTCAGCAGTTTCACCCGGATCGAGGATGCCGTTGTTGTTTCCGTTGGAATCATCAATCACAAATGAATCATATTCCAGCAGGGCTGAATAGGCCATAATTGAGCAGACACTCTCCCAGGTTTCCTCGGCATTGGCAACCACATCGATCATGATGGAATGGCCTTCGGGCACATCGCCGGCCACTTCAAAAGCAAAAGCATCAGTTATAGAAACCGATTCGCCGGCGTTAATGGTTCCAAAGTTTTCGGTGTTGTCGGTGATGGTGATATACGGATCGGTAGATGAAATCGTAACATCAACACCCACAGAATTTTCAACACCTACATTTTTCATACTGAAATCAAGGGTGACCTCACCATCGAAATATTCCAGGATGCCGTTGTTGTTTCCATTTGGATCGTTGAGTTCGTAACTGTCGAAGATCACGTATGGCCCTGTGGGCGGGATGCACTGGATAGTTTCGTAAACCGTACCGCAGTTGAAACCGGTGATTACAATCTGCACGTCACCCGGCAGAAATTCATTGGCAATGGAAACAAATCCCGAGGCATCGGAAACCGCCGAAATCGTTTCACCACCTTGTGAGAGCGCAACCATGGCACCCTCAAGCGGAGCACCATCCTTATAAACCGTGGTCTCGAATGGAGTCCCTACCAACATCACATTATTGGAATAGGTAAGGTTTGACGGTGAGGCTGTGCGTACCTGCATGGCCGGGTCGCCAAACAGAATCCAGGTGTTTGCTGTTGGAAGGTCGCCCGGTGATTCGGTGATCATCAAAACCAGTCCGTTGAATACGATCGATCCAAAGCTGTGACGGCCTTCTGTGGTCGAAATACCGTTCTGGCCGGGATGTTCATCATAATTATAACCGCCCACAATCATATCATTGAAGTAATCCTGTCCGCGCATGGGCGGATCCCAGGGTTGATTAATGGTGGACATCACCGCTCCGACAGCGCCGCCGCCCTGCTGGTTCATCCAGGCTTCGGCAAAACAATAGGTGGAATGGTAGGCACCATTCACACAAGCCACTGAGAAAATGAACGGAAGTTTGCTTCCGTTGGTAAGGTTGGCAATATGCGAGTTGCTAAAGCCCGAGCTACCCCATGAAGTGGAAGAGCCGTGCCCACAATAGTTGATGATTCCTGTACCTGTTTCAAGTGCAGCAGTTACCATGGCTGATGTTGCAGTTGGATCATAAATTCCATTGTGATCAGCATAGGTGAAAGGATCAAGTTTGTCGTCGAAGATAACCTGAACCTGCTCATAATCATATTCGCCATCATCGCCGGGGCCCTGGTTACTGGCGACGCCTGTGGAAACTTCATACCATGTTTCTCCCATATCCGGCTCTTTTTCGTA
>JAGYLT010000044.1 GCA_018400545.1 Bacteroidales bacterium | reverse complement strand
CGAGCAATTTCAAGAATTTTTTGAACATCGTCGCCGGAAGCAACTCCGGGTTTTACAACATCTAATACTTTATTTGACATAGTGCTTATAATTTAGAATTTAACTTTTTGATTCAGGGGGGCAAAGGTAAGATTTATTGTGTTTTGATTTGAACAGGGTTTTCTTTAACTAATTGTTAATAATGTTGTTCCAAAATCAAATTTGATGGTGGTGATGAATGTGAAATCCGGTTCCATCAATAAATCAGGGCAAAAGTTTGCAATTATTTAACATGGATTAGATAGGGTTGGTTTCCAGAAATTTAGCTGTTAGCCTTGAAATGGGATATTTTTGAAATTCAGGAAGTCTTACGTTGATTAACCCATCTGGTTCAGGGGGATTGATTTCAGCATCAATTACCATGAATTTTGCAATAATCTTTTGATGCGTTAGCTGATGCGACACCGGGCGGGAAATATGCCTGACGACGTAATGGTTATGATTAATCAGGGATTTAAACCGGGGGTGATTGAGTACATGATCGACGGGCTCTTCATATTCCATTTCGATGAGTGGAAATTCGTAAAGGCCTTTCCAGATGTCGTTTCCGGATCGTTTATTGAGTAGTGTAAAAGTGGCGTCACCATTGCCAAATCTGAAAACCAGGTAATAGAAAAACCGCTTTCTGATTTTGGATTTCCCCATTTTTTTTGGAAGGTCAGCAACAAGGTTTTGGCTGAATGCCAGACACTTTTCTGCAAAAATGCAATTTTCGCAATCCGGGTTTTTGGGCTTACAATATTTTGCCCCGAATTCCATCATGGCCTGGTTAAATTGTCCAGGTTTTTCCCTGTCGATCAGCGTTTCCAGGATTTCGGCAATTTGTTTTTTTCCTTTTGTTGAATCCACGGATTCCCGGATGGCATACCACCTGCTGATCACACGCATCACGTTGCCATCCATCACAGGCTTTGGTTCATGAAATACGATGGATGAAATGGCAGCAGCAGTGTAGGGGCCCACTCCTTTCAGTTTTAGGATATCATCATAATTGTCCGGGAATTTTCCCTGCATTTGTTCCGCAACAAATTTCGCTGCATGGTGCATGTTTCTTGCCCTGGAATAGTAGCCCAGCCCCTGCCAGAGTTTCAATATCTCATCTTCATCGGCATCAGCCAGTTGCTGGATTTTTGGGTATTTTTCCACAAATTTCAGATAGTACGATAGCCCCTGGTTAACACGTGTTTGTTGAAGGATGATTTCGGATAGCCAGATTTTGTAAGGGTCGCGTGTTTGCCGCCAGGGCAGGACACGCCGATTTTTATCATACCAATCTAGAAGTGTTGAAATTTCTGGCATTGCTGGATGAGGAATTGTGATTTTACCCTGTCAAACCCTGATTTTTCCGCTTTTGTTCAAATGCGCCGGAAGTACTAAAAATCGACTAATTTTATCGTACACACCAAAAAAAAACACCACATCACTCTGATTCACAAAATTTTAAAAAAAAATCAAAATGTTGCTGAATAAAAAAAAATTATATATTTGCACGCCTATTTACAAATCTAATAATCAAAACTTTAAATAGTATTATGACAAAAGCAGAAATTGTTGCAGAAATTGCCAATAAAACAGGAATTGAGAAGTCGAATGTTCAAACAACTGTTGAGGCTTTCATGGACACCATTAAGAACTCCATGGTTAATGGCGAGAACGTTTACTTGCGTGGATTTGGTAGTTTTACCATTAAGAAACGGGCGGAGAAAACAGGTAGAAATATTTCAAAGAATACAACTATTATTATCCCTGCTCACAATATTCCGGCTTTTAAACCAGCCAAAACTTTTGTGAATGAAGTAAAGGATAATGTAAATGTTAAATAGAGAGGAATAAACAATGCCAAGCGGAAAGAAAAGAAAAAGACATAAGATGGCTACCCATAAACGTAAAAAGCGTTTGCGGAAAAACAGGCACAAGAAGAAGTAAAACTTTTTAAAAACTGAAAATTATTACATAATATCAAACAAATGAATCCTTCATTTTGATGTTATGTGATAATTTTTTTTTATGCTCAATAGTATCATAATCAGCATTTCACACATAGATTTTCTACACAAAATGGATAGGGCGTGGAAAGGGATTTAGTAATTAATGCAAATTCCTCAGGGGTTGATATAGCATTGCTTGAGGACAAGATCTTGTTGAATTTACCAAGGAAAAATCCAATAAGAAGTATTCAGTTGGAGATGTTTACCTCGGTAAGGTCAGGAAGCTTATGCCCGGGCTTAATGCTGCTTTTGTGAATGTTGGCTATGACAAAGATGCTTTTTTGCATTATCTCGATCTTGGCCCCCAGGTCAGATCACTGATCAAATTTACCAGGCTTGCCAGCGTCGGCAAGATCAGCAACCTCCCACTCAGCGAGTTCAGGCTGGAGCCGGATATAGAAAAAACCGGAAAAATTTCCGAGGTGCTCTCCATCAATCAGCCCATCCTGGTACAGATTGCCAAAGAGCCCATCTCAACTAAAGGTCCCCGGATTTCTTCCGAAATTTCTTTTGCAGGGCGGTACCTTGTGCTGGTTCCACTCGCCGACAGGATTTCGGTTTCCCAGAAAATCAGAAGCTTAGATGAGCGTAAACGGTTGAAAAGGCTTATCAAAAGCATTAAACCCAATAATTTTGGTGTAATAATACGGACGGCGGCAGAAAATAAAATGGTTGCTGATCTCGACTCCGACCTGAAGGAACTGCTCGAAAAGTGGGAGTCGATTTACAAAAAGCTCCATAAAACTGATGCGCCTAAAAAAATTGTGAGTGAGCTCGACCGCACTTCGGCCATTTTACGCGATCACCTTAACGAATCGTTTAACAATATCCACGTTAACGAGTCAGGGTTAGCCGACGAGGTGAGGACTTTCATCAAACACATTGCACCGGAAAAGGCCAACATCGTTAAGCTTTACAATGGCTCAAAACCCATTTTTGAACACTTTGGGGTAGATAAACAAATCAAGAATTCGTTCGGGAAAATCGTCACGATTAAGAGTGGCGTCTATCTCATTATCGAGCATACAGAAGCACTTGTAGCCATCGATGTAAATTCGGGTCACCGGGTAAACAAACAAAAAAACCAGGAGAGCAACTCGCTGGAAGTAAATCTTGAGGCGGCCACCGAAATTGCCCGGCAGCTCAGGTTGCGCGACATCGGCGGTATTATCGTGGTGGACTTCATCGACATGACCGAAGCCAGGCATCGTAAGCAGCTTTTTGTGAAGCTCAAGGATGAGATGTCGAAAGACAAGGCCAAACACATCGTGCTGCATCCCAGCAAATTCGGGCTTGTGCAGATCACCAGGCAGCGGGTGCGTCCGGCCATGAAAGTGCAGGTGCTGGAAAAATGCCCCGTTTGCAATGGTACCGGCGAAAGCAAACCCACCGTGCTGATTGTTGATGAAATAGAAAACAATCTGCAATATCTCGTTCGGGAACAAAACGAGAAAAAGCTCGTGATCACTGTTCACCCGTTTGTATATTCATTCCTCACCAGCGGCCTTATTTCCATACGGCGAAAGTGGATGTGGCAATACAAATGCAGGATTAAGATCAAGCCCATGACATCCCATCATTTTCTGGAGTATCATTTCTTCAACCATAACAACGACGAGTTGAAGATGTAGAGGGTTGATAGCCCAACAGCCAATCATTCAACACCAATAAAATTTTTACTTTTGCCCGCCTGTTGCCCAAAAAGGGTAGCATTATTTTTTATCCGAAAATTTAAAATCAGACAAACCATATGGAAACAGTTGTGAGCGGCATCAGGCCGACAGGAAACCTGCACCTCGGAAACTATTTTGGCGCAATCAGGAATTTCCTGAAAATGCAGGAAGAGTATAATTGTTTTTTCTTCATTGCTGATTATCACTCGTTAACAACGCACCCCACTCCCCAGGATTTGCATGGCAATGTGAAGCAGGTGCTGGTGGAATACCTGGCAACAGGCATCGATCCGGAAAAGTCAACGTTGTACATCCAGAGCGACCTACCCGAAACGGCGGAGCTTTATTTGTTGCTCAACATGAACGCCTACATGGGAGAGCTGGAAAGGGTAACCACCTTTAAAGAAAAAGCACGAAAACAGCCAAACAACGTCAATGCCGGGCTGTTGACCTATCCATCGCTGATGGCGGCAGATATTATCATCCATAAAGCCAACAAAGTGCCGGTAGGTAAAGATCAGGAGCAACATCTTGAGATGACGCGTACGTTTGCCAGAAGGTTCAACCGGATGTATCAGCAGGAATTCTTCCCGGAGCCAACAGCTTTCAATTTTGGTGATAACCTGGTGAAAATTCCCGGACTGGATGGTAGTGGAAAGATGGGGAAATCCGAAGGTGAAGGCAATGCCATTTTTCTTGCTGAAGACGCGAAAGCCATCAAAAAGAAGGTGATGCGCGCCGTTACCGATGCGGGCCCAACCGAACCCGACTCACCAAAGCCGGAGCCCATTCAAAACCTGTTTTCATTAATGGAAGTGGTTTCTGAAAAAGATACCATCAACTTTTTTGATGAGCAGTACAACACCTGTAAAATCAGGTATGGCGATCTTAAAAAACAGCTTGCCGAAGATATCATCAACTTTACTGCACCCCTGCGCGAAAGGATACAGGAGGTGGCTGCAAATGAAGAATATCTGAGAAAAGTGGTTAAAATCGGAGCCGAAAAAGCCCACGAAAGCGGTGCGAAAACAGTTCGTGAAGCACGTGAAATTATTGGATTTCGGCAATTTTAGATAAAAGATATTTTCCGGGTATTGGCCTGATTTAAAGGGTGCCCTTACCAACAATCTGCTGTATGAAGGCAATAAGAAACCTGATGTTATTTGCTTTGGCTGGAGGCTTTCTTTTCCTGCTTTTTGGCTGGTACTCCGGTTTTTTTGCACGGGCAAAGGTGGAGATAAAATACATGGACAGCTTTGTTGCAGTTTATCAGAACCACCAGGGAGAGTATAGTAAAACCCTTCCCATTCAGGAGCAGATTGCTGATATGCTTTGGGAGGATGGTGTGGATAATTACAAAAACTTTGGAATATATTTCGACGATCCCAAAACCACAAATTCCGATGACCTGCATAGCATTGCCGGAAGACTAATTGCGGCAGAGCATGAAAACAAGGTTGCAAAAAACAGCGATAAATATCAAATCTATCTGTTTAAGCACCAAAAAGTTGCGGTGGTGGAATTACCGGTAAAAAATATTTTTTCGCTTTATGCCGGGATTTATAAAGCCTATCCACTGCTTGAAAACTTTGCAGCCGAACATGGAATTTCTGAGAATCATGTGATTGAGGTTTATGATATTCCCGGGAAAGGACAGTTTATTTTGCCACTGGGTGACGATTGAACCAACCTGAAGATTAATCGTTTTTGAGATTAAATACATCGAATATGCCACAAAACATAGCAACAGCCATTAAGCGGGAGAAAGTGGCCCTGGTGGGAATAACCACCGAAAGAGAAGAGGAAACAAGAATAGACGAATACCTGGATGAACTGGCTTTCCTAATTGAAACAGCAGGCGGAATTCCAATTAAGCGCTTTAAGCAAAAGCTGGATCATCCTGATCCGAAGACTTTTATTGGCTCGGGAAAGCTGGATGAGGTACGCAGTTATGTGAAAGCCGAAAACATCGATCTCGTGGTTTTTGATGATGAACTGAACGGGTCGCAGATTAAAAATATCGAGAAAATCCTTGATAAGCGCATCCTCGACCGTACAGGCCTGATCCTGGATATTTTCGCCAAACGTGCCCGGACAGCACACGCTAAAACACAGGTAGAGCTGGCACAATACGAATATCTGCTTCCCCGCCTCACAAGGATGTGGACTCACCTGGAACGCCAGCGCGGTGGTATTGGGCTGCGTGGCCCCGGCGAAACAGAGATCGAGACAGACCGCCGGATCATCCGCGATAAAATTGCGCTGCTCAAAAAAAAGCTGACGCAAATCGACAAACAAATGACGGTGCAGCGAAAGGGCCGAGGGAATATGATCAGGGTTGCCCTTGTGGGGTACACCAATGTAGGTAAATCCACCATCATGAACCAGTTGGCAAAATCGGAGGTGTTTGCTGAAAACAAGCTGTTCGCTACCCTTGATACCACGGTACGCAAGGTGGTGATTGGGAATCTGCCGTTCCTGCTCTCCGATACAGTGGGGTTCATCCGAAAACTGCCGCACGGATTGGTGGAATCCTTTAAATCCACGCTGGATGAGGTGCGCGAAGCCGATCTGCTGCTCCATGTGGTGGATATTTCACACACTGATTTTGAGGAGCAGATTCATACGGTAAACGAAACCCTGAATGAAATCGACAGCGCAGATAAGCCTACGGTGATGGTTTTCAATAAGGTGGATGCCTATTCCTGGGTGGAAAAGGAGGCAGACGACCTTACCGAACCCACCAGTGAAAACACCACACTGGATGAACTAAAAAAATCATGGATGGCCAGGACCAACGATCCCGCAGTATTCATATCAGCAAAACAAAAAGATAACTGGGATGGCTTTAAGGATTTGCTCTACAAAAAGGTGAAGAAAATCCATATCAAGCGGTATCCCTATAATGACTTTTTGTATTGATGATACTAACCAATTGGCGATTTTTATTTACACTAATCTAAAAAGTGAAAAAGTTTAACTTAATTTCTAAAAAAACAATTTGAGGTTTACATGAGATCAATCTGTCTTCCAAAAAAAGTATGTAGTGATTATGAAGGTTACAGTTATCTTTCATGGCTACACTCTGAATTCAGCATGCATGAATTGGAAGCTATTCAGCTTGATTTTAGGTATAACACCTGGTTTGAGGCTAACCTTTGTGCCGCGTTAGGAGGGCTTATAAACAAGGCTGGTGATAATTTTAATCAGATTTCTTTAGTCAATTTGCCTCCTCAACAGGAAAACATTTTTAGCAGAAACCACTTCCTCGCTTCTTTTGGCGGTTATCGAATCGAAGATTTTGACAATACAACTATCAAGTATCGGCGTAATAAGTTGCAGGATGATAAGTTGATAAAGGAATTCCTTGACAGGGAATTGATAGATAAACCAGATTTTCCAAAATTAAGTAGTGCAGCAAAGGGAGAGATTATCAGAAGTATTTTTGAAATCTACAGCAATGCCGTTATTCATGGGGCTTGTGATTACGTATATAGTTGTGGACAGTTCTATCCTAATAAAAAACCTCCGCGAATCGATTTTACCATTGTTGATATTGGCCATACAATAGAGCGTAATGTGAGTGATTATCTCGGATGGGAAATTTCGGGAATAAAATCAATTGAATGGGCATTGCAGGAAAATAATACGACCAAACCAAAAGAAAATAATATCCCGGGAGGATTGGGATTGAAGATCATCCGTGATTTTGTAAGGTTGAACAATGGTAAAGTTCAGATTGTTTCGAGTGATGGTTATTGGGAGTACGCACATGGAACGGAACATTCAAATAAGCTGGACAATATTTTTCCAGGGACATTAGTTAATCTGGAGTTTAACCTCGATGACAAATCATTTTATTACCTTACGCAGGAAAAACCGGAAGACATTATTTTTTAATACATTTACACCGTGAAAACTGAACAAATAACAATACGACTTTACGATGAATTAGGGGGCGACGCTGCAATTAGTGTTAGTGACGGAGATGCGGTTTTTAAGAAAATTGATGCTGCACTTTCAAAGAACCTCAAAGTTATTCTTGACTTTCAAAATATCAACCTGATAATTACTGCATTTCTAAATGCCTGTATTGGTCAACTTTACAGCAAATACACCAGTGAGCAGTTAAGAGAATCTCTTTCCTTGAAAAATATTAAGCCGGAAAATAACCATCTATTTAACAAAGTAATTCAACGGGCCAAAGAATATTTCAGCAATCCCTCCGAATTCGAAAAATCTGTAAATGAAGTTTTAGGCAATGATTAATGTATGCAATGTTGTTGACTATAATCCAACATCCAAAGATGTTTTCTTTTTTGACAATAACATTTGGATGTTTCTTTTTTGCCCAATTGCAAATACTCAGCGCAACAAACAGAAAAAATATTCTAACTTTTTCAAAAGTGTAAATTCAGTCAGAGCCTGTATATGGATAAACTCACTGGTATTATCTGAATTTTGTAACGCCTGGTTGCAGATTGAATTTAAAAAATGGAGGCAACTGCCTGATAATGCCTTCCAAAATAATTTCAAGAAAGATTTTGTTCCATCCGATGCTTATAAAAAGGTAATTACTGATATTATAAATACTGTTCGTCAAATTGTAAGTTTTACAGAAAAAGCTTCAGATAATTTTAATGCAGTTAATTTAGAAAAGATTTACAGCGAATTGAATAATTGTGATTTCAATGACAGCTATTATCTGGAACTGGCCAGATTGAACAACTGGAAAATCGTTACTGACGATACCGATTTATTTAAAAACAATAGTCTCAATGTTGAAATATTGACAGCGAATATTTAATCAATATTCAAACCTTCCGAATTAAATCAGGAGTTATCGATTCCAATTAAATTACGTATTCATAATCATCATAGCTTAGCTAACATGATCATAATCTGTTGTTTTTTATGAAAAAGCTACAACTTTACATCTTGTCAATTTTATCGGGTTTAATTCTCAGCCTGGGATGGCCCATGTATGGTTTTCCGTTCTTGCTGTTTTTTGGGTTTGTGCCACTGCTTTTCATCATTGACCATCTGGACGAAAACCGCCAGAAGTATCACAAGTACAGCATTTTTCAATTTGGCTATGTGGCCTTTTTTACATGGAACCTGCTCACTACCTGGTGGATTTGGAATTCTACCGCCTTTGGTGCCGTGATGGCTGTGCTGCTCAATTCGCTTTTTATGGCGTTAGTTTTCATGATTTTTCATTTAAGCAAACGCGCATTTTTTAAAAAATCAGGGGCCATTTATTTAATGATATTTTACTGGATCAGCTTTGAATTCCTGCACTTAGACTGGGATTTATCGTGGCCCTGGCTGAACCTGGGCAACGGGTTTGCCATGAACACCAAATGGGTGCAGTGGTACGAATACACCGGAGTATTTGGTGGATCCCTGTGGGTTTTGCTGATGAACATTCTGATTTACAAAGTCATTCGTGAGTTTCGTATTCCCGGCAAATTAAAATGGAACCTCTCCAGACTGGCCTTTGTTTTAATTGTGCCGATGGCCATTTCGCTGGTGATTTACTACAATTATGAGGAAAAAGGAGAGACCGCAGAAATCATTGTTACCCAGCCCAATGTAGATCCGTGGAGTGAACAATATGTTTTGCCGCCCAGCACCGTCATTGCAAAAAACCTGAATCTGGCCGATTCTGTGATTTCTGATGAAACTGATTTTATCGTTTGCCCCGAATCAGCCATTCAGGAAGATATCTGGCACAGCTCCGTAGAAAAATCGATCTCTGCACGGCAGATCAGGAAATACATCCGCGCTCATCCCCAGGTGAGCATCATCATTGGTGCATCTACGTTCAGGATGTTTGGAGAGGATGAGCCGCTAACCCCCACAGCCAGAAAGTTTTCGGATGTGGACAAATATTACGAGGCTTTCAATACCGCATTGTATTTCAGTAAAGACCAGGATGTAGGCATTTATCATAAATCCAAACTTGTCCCCGGCCCCGAAAAGATGCCCTTTCAGAAAATATTACGACCTATTCAACATTTGGCCTTCGACCTGGGTGGTACGGTGGGTAGCCTTGGCTACTCCGAAGAGCGGGAAGTTTTTACCTCTGCCAACGGGAAATTCAAAGCGCCGGCCATCATATGCTATGAGTCCATTTACGGGTATTTTGTGAACGGCTTTGTGCGCAATGGGGCCAATATTTTAACCATCATCACCAACGATGGCTGGTGGGGAAATACGGCAGGACACCGACAACATTTCACGTTTTCACGATTGAGATCCGTTGAAACAAGACGTGCACTGGCAAGATCGGCCAATACAGGTATCTCGGCATTCATCAACCAAAGGGGTGATATCATTGAAGCTACCGAATACTGGGTTCCCGATGTGATCAAAGGCGAGCTTAAAGCCAATGAAGAACTGACTTTTTATGTGGTTTTCGGCGATTATATCGGCAGGATCAGCGTATTGATCACAACTTTTATGGTGTTGATATCGATCTCTATGTCGATGATAAATAAGAAGAAAGCTTTCCGAAAGTAAGGTGCAAAAAAGCCCCTGCTTTTCCTGCAGAGGCTCTAAATTCAGTTATCGGTTCAAACTTTGTTATTGCTTGATCAGCTTGATTTTTTCGGTGCTTTGCTGCATCCGGATGATTGCAAAATAAATTCCGTTGCCCTGGTTCCCAAGATCGATATTCACATTGTTCACTCCTTCAGTCGATCTGTATTTCCCTTCAAACACAACGCTTCCAAGCATATCCAGCACGGTAACGGTGAAATCATCCTCCACATCTGAAGCAAAGGTAAGCTGCGTCTGTCCGCTTGTAGGATTGGGGAAGGCATAAATACTTGTGATTTGACTTTGATCCACAGCAGAAATTTTGTAGGCATTATTACGCTGATCTGCAATCTGATAATCCGGTACCGAATCAGGTAGTGTTGTGAATGCGCCGGTGGCATTGTATCCGGTCCATTCGCCCTGACAGAAATTGTTGATTTGCCATTCATAATCGGTTTCCGGGGTTAGTTCTTCCAGGGCAACCATAAGTTGCGTGGTGAAAACATAGTCGTAATCCTGGGTTCCGGCAGGATAATATCTTACATAGGTGGGCCCCTGGATATTTTCCCAGATCAGATCGGCCGAATGTGCCGTGATGTTTTCGGCAGCAAGGTTTTCGGGTTCACATCCCACGGATGTGGTATCTTCAAGTGTTGTAAAAGTTTGTGGCCAGTCGTACCCTGTCCACATGCCGTTGCACAATGTGTTGAGTTCCCAGGTATATTCGGTGTTCTCATGCAGGAATGCCAGCGACACCATATTCGATGAATCTGCAAACTTGTATTTGTATTGATTTGTGCCTGTCTCGAAATATCTTACCCAGGTTAGTCCGGTCAGTCCTTCCCAGCTCAGGTCGGCGTTGTGTGCAGTGATGTTTTCAGCCATTTGATTTGTGGGTTCGCAAACCGCGGTATCTTCCAACGTGGTGAAAGATTGTGGCCAGTCGAAACCTGTCCAGGTTCCATTGCACAGGGTGTTGAGCTCCCAGGTATATTCGGTTTCTGCTACCAGCCAGTGGAGGCTTACCTCGTTGTTTTGCTGGGCAAACTTGTAGCGGTATTCCTGCGTGCCGGTTTCGTAGTACCTCACCCAGGTTGGGCCGGTGAGCCCTTCCCAGCTTAGGTCGGCGCTGTGGGCAGTGATGTTTTCAGCCAGTTGGTTTGTG
>JAGYLT010000439.1 GCA_018400545.1 Bacteroidales bacterium | reverse complement strand
AGGGCCTCATCAGCCTGTTCAAGAAGTTTTTCGTAATTTTCCTGATCGTAAAAAATCCTGAATTTGAACACACGCGGTGCAATATATTCCGGGAAAATGTTGAGTGCCAGATCAAATTTGGCGTCGGCGGCAAAGGGTTGTTCCTGTTCGTAAAGACTCAACCCCCAATAAAACCAGGGCGGGGCAATGGTACTGGCCTGCCGGGTGATGATGTTAAAAGTATTGGCCGCTTCATCCCAACGTGTTTGTTCAATTAATTGAATTCCGCTGTTAATGCTGGCAACGGTATTTTCAGGAATGCCCTGAAAGGTGAGATTATAGCTCAGCAGCCACATTTCAATATTTGCGATCAACTCCTCATCCGAACAGGAAACCAGCGCATTGTTCAGGAAATCTTCGAACAGCATTTTCTTTTCGCTAAGTGCATTAAATGCCAGGAAAATCTGCTGATAAGGTTGTTTTTCAACCTTTTTTAATTGCTGAAGATTGTTCATGATTGAGTCGTTAAAAATCCTGCCCGATTCTGCAATTTCTTTATTGAGCATCCTTACCATGGTTGAAAAATCCTTTTCCCATCCGGTGAGCATCAACTCTTTTTTGGCTTCCGGCATACCATTCAAATGGGCCGGATTCAGGGTGTCAAGTTTATCAATCACGGTTAATGTGTCCAGCTTGGTGATCATCCTGGCCAGCAGGTCAATGTAAAAACCGAATTTATAACTATAATAATCTTCATCCTGGAAAAACAGGAGTTTGTTGCTTTGAAAGTTTTTGTGGTTTCTTTTACTCACCGTTTCTGCTTTATTCAGCAAATCGTTAAATCTGTCAGCAAATACCATACTTTTCGGGTAATCCATTTCAAAATAGGGCTGAAACAATTCGTTTGCATCCTCCATCAGTATTTCTACAGAGTCGATTTTTGCGAGGTCTTTTTTAGAAATATTTTGCTGGAATTGATTTTCAGTAATTTCGAGCAGGTGATCGAGGCTGTCGGCATGCTGCCCGATGGCATTCCCGATCAGCACTTCGGATGCATGATTGAAAAAACTGTAATATTTAATTTCCTGATAGTCAGATGCGTCTGCAAGTATTTCCATTGCGGCAATGTACGCATCGGGATATTTCA
Source organism: Bacteroidales bacterium (assembly GCA_018400545.1). The sequence continues at coordinate 811 of JAGYLT010000439.1, read as the reverse complement.
GTTGGTCGCTGTAATCCATGGCTGTTTCATACATGGGCCTGTACTTGTTGTAGTACATAAAATAGCTGTCGTTCAGGGTGATGGATTCCGCGGTATCCAGTGGGCTGATAAATGTGAATGGTTTGAACAGCTTGACATCCCGCTTGGGAAATGTAAGTAAAACCCGGTCGATCTTCCCTTCCGAATTGGTAATATTTACAGGAGGTTGTGCAGGCGAAATCTCATCATCGTACTGGTATAGCCTGACCTGCGAGAAATAGTCCTCGGTATCCTTATCTTTAAAGAACTCCTTTTCACTTTGCTGGTTTGGGCTGATGGTGAAATAAATATGCTCATAGTTAAAAAACACATCCGGCAAAATTTCCTGATTTCCGGTTTTATCCGAAAAATAGATGGTCGCACCATACTGACTGTTGTTCCATTTCTCCTTGTAAATAAAATCCACGGATTGAGACTTTAACGCACCAACTGTAATCATAAAAATTGCCACCAAAAAGGTGGTTTTAGCTTTCATTTTTTTCATATTGCTGATTCTTTTTCACGACAAAAGTGATGAAATTTGTGTTTAGAATCAATGCAAATAAAAACAAGTGTGTCCGGATATTCATGTTGGTGGGTTCAGACTTAAACCATATTTTCGCTGTCGGATATGATAAAGGTAACCTGTGCAATAATAAAGAAGGGCGATAAGATACTGGCAGCCAGACGGGCCCATCGCATGCACCTGGCCGGCCACTGGGAATTTCCCGGCGGTAAGATCGAACCCGGCGAAACGGCAGAAGAATGCATCACCCGCGAAATTTTTGAAGAA
>JAGYLT010000438.1 GCA_018400545.1 Bacteroidales bacterium | reverse complement strand
GACGGGTCAGCGATCAGGAATCATCGTGCCGGCATTTGGCGAATCTAACAACCGGGGTTTTTTTCTCGAAAGAGGCGGATATTACTGGGGCATCAACGATTATATGGATCTGACCCTTACCGGGGATATTTATACCAGCGGAAGCTGGGCGGTAAGACCCACCTTCAGATACACCAAAAGATACCGGTTCAACGGGAATTTTGATTTTAACTACGCCAAAAACATTCTTGGCGACAGGGACGCTCCTGACAGCGAAGTCAAAACCGACTTTTCGATAAGATGGAACCACAATCAGGACCCAAAAGCAAGGCCGAACAGCCGGTTTTCGGCCAATGTGAATATTGTTTCATCGAGCTTTAACGAGTTTAACCTGACCAGCACGCAGGCCTATTTGTCAAACACATTTCAGTCAAGCGTGTCTTATCAAACGAGTTTCAACAACAGTATGTTCCTGTCGCTGAATGCCACACACCAGCAAAATACACTCGACCGGTCGGTTAATATTTCATTGCCCACCCTTACTTTTAATACCAAGCAGTTTTACCCGTTCAGAAAGCAAAAGCAGGTGGGCCAGCCCAAATGGTATGAAAACATCAACATGAAATATGCTTTCAATGCCGATAACCGAATCAATACAAAAGACACACTGCTGTTTCAACCAGGCTGGGAAGAAGATTTTAAATATGGAGCCCGGCACACCATCCCAATCAGCAGTTCGGTTAAGGTGCTCAAATATTTTAACCTGACCAACTCGGTGAATTATTCTGAAAAATGGTATCCTTACACCATCAGGAAAAACTGGAACCCTGACTCCTTATTCACCGAAACAGATACAATAATCGGATACCAGGAAACCGACACCGTAAGAAGATTTGCAGCAGCACGGGAATTTTCGTTCAGCTCCAACCTGAGCACCAGGCTCTATGGAATGTACCAGTTTAAGAAAGGCCCTGTTACCGCAATCAGACATGTGATGAACCCAAGCGTGTCGTTTACCCTGCGCCCGGATTTCGGTTCTGATTACTGGGGCTACTGGGATGAAGTGCAAAGGAACCCGGAAGGTGACATCGAAAGGTACTCCATCTTTGAAGGCCTGCTCTATGGAGGTCCGCCTGACGGACGATCGGGCCGGGTTGGATTTTCATTGGGCAACAACCTGGAGATGAAAGTTAAGTCGAAAAACGATACCGTAACCGGCACAAAAAAAGTAGTGCTTATCGACAACCTGTCATTCAGTTCATCCTACGATATCGCGAAAGATTCGCTCAACTTTGCACCACTAAGCATCAGTGGGAGAACAACCCTTTTCAAAAAAGTGAATGTTACATACCGCTCATCATGGAATCCATATGCCGTCGATTCAACAGGCCGTTCCATTAATCAATTTGAATATGATGTGAGCAATAAATTGTTTCGGATGGAAAACACCTCCTGGAATTTCGGGGTAAGTTTCCGGCTTAGCGCCGCTGATTTCAAGAAGGATAACCAAAACCAGGGTGGAGGGGATTTGCCACCCGACGAAGACCCGGAAATTCTTGGGAAATATACCGAACAGGAAATTAACGATGTGCTCGATAATCCGGATAATTATATCAACTGGAACAATGCATGGAGCCTGTCGATCCAGTATAGCCTGAATATTTCCAACAACCCCAGATATATTAACTTTGATCAGATTGACGACCGCAAAACCATCCAGACCCTTTCGGTTACCGGAGATGTGAGCATCACACCGAAATGGAAAGTTAATTTCAGGACCGGTTGGGATTTTGACACGAAGGAATTTACCTATACCACCATCGATTTCTATAGGGATTTGCACTGCTGGGAAATGCGCTTTAGCTGGATTCCGATTGGTGCAAGAAAAAGCTGGACTTTTGGTATAAATGTAAAAGCTTCCATACTGCGTGATTTAAAATATGACAGAAGAAAGGATTTCAGGGATTCGTA
>JAGYLT010000437.1 GCA_018400545.1 Bacteroidales bacterium | reverse complement strand
ATTGCTGCATCCAAAGGAGCCATCGAAGGTCTGGTAAGGTCGTTGGCTGCTGAGTTTGCTCCCAAAGTCAGGGTAAACGCTGTTGCGCCTTCGCTCACAGATACCCCGCTAGCGGCTTCGCTTTTGTCGACGGATGCCAGGCGTGAAAGTTCCTCCAAAATGCATCCCCTGCAGCGTGTCGGAAAAATTTATGATCAGGTGAAAGCCGTACAGTATTTATTGAGTGAGGTTTCTTCATGGATAACCGGTCACATTCTTCCGGTTGATGGCGGAATGTCGTCGGTAAAAATGTAATATCCGCTTCTAATCCACATATCTCAGGCTCGCAGCTATAAATGGTTGCGGGCCTTTTTTGTGTTGTATCCGGCACAGGCATTTTTATTCTATAAACAGTAATGTTTTATGTTCAATGATTATTAAATTTCTGTGGCATTTTTTAGCTACACAAATTTCATTTAACTTCATGAAAGGTAACTCGATTGGTGATTCACCGCAAAGACAGAGAGTCGCGAGGTTTTCTTTGCGCCTTCGCGCCTCTGCGGTTTAATTATAAGATTTACCACAATGGCACTGAGTACACGAAGGGCACAAAAACACAAAAGCATCACAAAGAAATCCAAGAATAATTTCAAAATCCTGACTTTTCTCTGGTTTTAAATCAAATCACTTTATTCAAATTAAAGGCTCTTTTCAGGAGGATAAAAAAAGGTATCCACCAAATCAGATCATTAAAAATGATCACTATTCCGGATTGGATCGGAAGATTTCCTTCCAAAAGGTGATATGCAAATCCAATCGGTCCAAATATTTTTCCAAGGAAGCCCACAAGCACAATGGGCCAGTGGCGCACGGGGTCATAGGCAGCAATAAGATATCCAATACCATAAACACCCACAATCATTCCAACTGACTGCCAGATCATGGGGTAAACAGGCAACTCCAGGTTTCCGAGTTCAAACAATAGATTTGGGAAGAATACAACAAAGCTTCCCCACAGTATATTATATGCTGCTGCTGCCAACAGCCAATTATTCAATTTGCCTGTATTCATAATGATATAATTTGATAAAGGATGATCGCGAGAATGATGGTAAGGGCTGTCCATCCAAAGGTTCTGAAAAAATTTAACCTGATCAGTTTCCTGATTTTGGTCTTACTGTATTGACGGGATAGCGACTGGTGCAAGGGGGCAAAAATGAAAAGTGTTGATAAAAATACCAGTGCATTCATTGCAAATGCGATAATGATCAATACATCAAACCTATCGTACCATGAAGTGAAAAGCAGTATAAATGATAGTGCGATATCCACCAACATCACCGGTGCTACCAGCGGTGAAATGGCCCTTTGGTGTTTCTTTTCGTAGGTGCCAAATGTTTTTTCAGATACCTCCAGAAACAGCGGATAATGAACCAACTGGATCAACCAGATCAGGCCGGTTAAAAATGCCGAAAGCACAATATTTAAGACCAGGATTAAATCTGAATTCTGATTTATTATTTCTTGAATCATAACTGAGCAACATAAAATTTTGAATAGTGTTTAAAAATACATTTTAATAATTAAACAAAAAATACCTCCATTACTATTTTGATTGGTTATAAATAGCGTATCATTTTCATCAATTTTAACAAAAGTTGTAATTTTCGGAGCAGGTTAATAATCAGAATATTCACCAAACTTAAATTACATTATGAAAAATTTATTCTTTACCTTCATCACACTGATTGCCTTTCAAATGCTTTCCGCTTCTGACGGTTTTAAAGTCAATTACAGCGAACCCGATGCACAAACCATGCAACTGGAATTTGTGATTGAGAACTACCAGTCCGGTCCCGTAGTTATTGAAGGGACAACTTACCAGCGCATAAGCACCAATTTTGCGCTACACACCCAAAAAGCCGGATGGGCAGAACTGCCCTACGTAACTGCCGCTTTGCAGCTCGACGGCATGAAAAATTATGATATCAAATTTATTGGTGGTGATT
>JAGYLT010000436.1 GCA_018400545.1 Bacteroidales bacterium | reverse complement strand
GTCAGCCAGGTAAGACCGGCAAAATCGGGATAGGTAACGTAACTTCACCCACGGCCAAACTCCATATCAGGGCCGATGCTGAGGAACATGCCCGCCTTCGCATCGAAAATACCAATCCCGATAAAGAAGCAGCCATCATCTTCGGCGATGGCACCCAAAGCATCACCACCAGCCAGGACATGCCGTTTACCTTCAACTCAGGACAAAATGATTACTTTTTTGATGGTGGCCGTGTTGGCCTCGGAACTGACAGCCCTGATGCAGGCCTACACATCAATTCCAATGAATACAGTCGCATAAGACTCGAAACTTTTGATGGTGAGGAAGGAAGAGTTAACTGGGATTTTCATAACGCTACCGGAACCTTAAAATTCAAAGTGGGTGGTGCATCAGAAATGACAGAACGGGTTGTATTCTCAAAAACCGGCAACGTAGGCATCGGCACATCCTCACCTGATGAAAAACTCCATGTAGCCGGAAACATTAAAACCGAAGGGCTGGAGACAAGTGGCAATATTCAGGCTGCGGACATTATGGCAACAGGCAGTATGGCAGCAACAGAAATTGAGGTAGAAAACCTTAAACTCACAACCGGTGCCGGGGCAAACAAAGTTTTACTATCTGACAACGAGGGTTCTGCAAGTTGGGCACCGCAGGATTCACTGGACGACGGCGACTGGTCAATCAATGGAAGCAATGAATTATTTGTTTACGAAAACGTAGGCATCGGTACCAACAATCCGAATGCTAGCCTGGATGTAATCGGAAATATCAAAACCAGTGGTTTACTTGCTTGTGAAAACTTACAGGTCAATAGTGGAATACAAGCTAATAGTATCCTAGCTGGTAGTTTCAATACACAAGGTATTGTTCAAGCTGGGAACATTCAAACATCGAATATGATTACTACCAGTGCATTTACGCTCACCAATGGTGCTGCACTAAATTATGTACTCACATCCGATGCCGACGGCACTGCCTCATGGGCAGAAATGCCCGAAATGGATGATGATGATTGGGAGATGAGCGGGTTGGATATCTTCAGAACAACTGGGCATGTGGGTATCGGCGCAGAAGCACCGCAGGCAAAATTGCATGTAAAAAATCAATCCCTTGCATATTCAGCTAAGTTAGAAAGCTCTGGCAAAGGGGTGTATTTTGGACGGATGGTTTACAACGCTGCTCAGGTTTATGGAACAAGTTATATTGGCCTGGGGCTTTATCGCAATGGTGAAAATGATTGGAATACGGAAGTTGACTACATGACAAATGGCGGCGCCCTGATCTATGGAACCATCGGCGGAAGCATTGGATTTGTTACTGTTCCATCGGACGACTCCCCAGATCCACGGGAACTTACCGATGTGCAAGTACGTAATTATACAACCATGAGGCTTTTACCAGACGGATTACTTAAAGTAAATGAAGTACTGGTAAAAGCCAACATCTGGCCCGACTATGTTTTTCATGATGACTACAGCCTCCCCGATCTGAATGAGGTGGAGAATTTCATTACAGAAAACAAGCATTTGCCCGATATTCCTTCTGAAGTGGAAGTAAAAGAAGAAGGCATAAACCTGGGACAAATGGATGCCCTGCTGCTACAAAAAATAGAAGAGCTCACCCTCTATGTGATCGACCTGAAAAAGGAAAACCAGGCCATGCGCCAGCGTATTGACGAACTTGAAAAGTAAGGGCGTATGAAATCTTACCTACTAATCATTTTATTCGCAATAAGCATCTTCAGTGTTTATGCCCAGGAGGCCGTAATTACCCTTGAAGAGCCGCTTAACGGAAATGAAACACATGTTGTTGTGGCCCGGGACGAAGTTAGAATGACTGACGGGTTCTCCTATTCACCGGGTGATCCACCTCCAGGCTTAGATCCTTACTTTTTCCGTGCTTATACCAAAGAGGATATGGTGCTGCCGGTAAACTACGCCGCAGACCCAATAAATATCGAAGAACGCGAGTTGAACACCGACCTGCCCGTAGGCACCACCGCAGGCTC
>JAGYLT010000435.1 GCA_018400545.1 Bacteroidales bacterium | reverse complement strand
GGTGAGGGAAAGATCGGATAAAAAATCATACTGGTTCGGGCAGCCGTCGAGCACTTTTATGGTGAAGGCATCCTCCACCGTTACACTTTCTCCGGGATTGATATCCCCAAAAGTTGCCACCGATGAAATCATCAGCAAGTTTGGATCATCGCCCGAAATATTTCCAACCACGTTGTGGAAAGCATCGTTAAAAATATTTTTCACCGTTAGATCGATGGAAAAGGTTTCACCATTTTCAATCATTCCGTCAGGCCCGGCGTTGAACTCATATTCATAAATCAATCCATCAGACAACTGGAAAATCCGGGAATCTGATATGCCCTGATCATCCGACACCAACACCTTGATGTTTTTGATTTTTTCTGAGGGCTCTATATTTCCGGATAGCATACCGCCTGATGAAAGCTCCAGACCTTCAGGGTTGATTTCAGGGATCAGCCGGTAGGATGAAATTTCAGGGGTTATGATTGAATTGGCACTTTTCAGTAACGTATAATCCGCCTCGTTCCCGGCCGAAACACCCGCATACCAAACCACCTCTTCATCAACCTGGATGGTGTCGTAGTAAAAATCCACGTTGCCATCCGGGTAGAGCACCACCGCAAATTCGCCTTCTCCAATATACTGATCGAAATAATACAATGGCCCGTACCAGCGAAACGCGGCAAAATATGCGTTGCCCTCATACCAGATTTCGGGTTCATCACGCAAGGGATCGTTGTAATACTTCACCGGGCTAAAATTAAAAGCCGAAATGTTTTTCACCTTTTTAAAAAGGATGTAAGGATCGTTGAAATAGGGCCAGGGATAAAGATCAGCGGCAAACATGAGATACCCGCTTTCATGCACAAAGATGGAATCGTAATTTTCACCATAAAACGGAAATTCAAAATCAATTTTCTTGCCGGTAAAATGCTGATTGGGTTCTTCAATTGTAAGCTGTTCATCATCAATTTCGGGCATATCAAAATCGTAACGCTGTTCATGCCACATCGTTCCCAGTTCCCATTGATAGGGTTGCTGGCCGCCCTGAGCCTCCAGTTGCACTTCATAATTTTTAGCGCCGGCAATGGCAGGCAACTCGTCTGTGGAAATCTGCACTTTATCAAAATCCGGCGTATGGGCAATCCCCAACCGGGTGGTGCCATCCTCCACCATAAGTACATCCGGCTCCTGATAAGGAATTTCGAGCAGGCCATCGTTATAATCCATCAGCGAAAATCCGATGATCCTCCCCGTGCCCTCGTTTAGCGGATCGGTTTCGGTGATCTGCAGGAAAAACTTTGCAGGCTGGCCGGGTTCAAGATAACCAAGCAGCGGGGTGATATCGAGGCCTGTTTCCAGGAATTTGTCTGTTTCATTCTGCCGATAACCCTGCATGTAATAATGCCCGCCCTGGTAGTTGAAGATGGGAAAATCCATCACATGCTCCGGAATGAGCGCTGAAGTATCCGTGGCAACGCCTGCAGTAATTTTAAGTTTTCCACGCGAATCGTGCTTGATGGTAAATTTCAGGGTAAGCTTTGGGTCGTAGGTTTCTTTCACGTCAACTACATGAACTGAATGATTCCAGATGCCACCTTCGCCCAGCCTGTCGGCCAGGGTTTTATACATCATAAAGCAATACCCTGAATCGGCCCAGGTATCGCCGTAGCTGTTCACAAATTTCAGCCCGCCGATTTCCCAGTCCTTCATATCCACAATGCCATCGTCGTTGATATCCTGATCGTTGGTGTACTGGCCATCTTCGTTGTAATCGAAGCGAATGCTGTCGTGATACCCTACGATGGTCATAGCATGGGTTGCCGATGAACCGGGAAATGCGGTCATCACATGTTTTCCGGCTTCGGGGCTGTCTTCCGGCAGAAAGTTATATCCCCAGGGACTTGCGGCATAATAACTTGCCACGCCGCCATGCTCCGAACCTTCAAGATGATTTTCGAGCCAGTTTTTCAGGGTCAGCAGTCCGGACTCCGTATTCACCTTTATCTGACTCACGCCCCTGATGCGGTTGTGCATGCTGTTAAAATATTTATCATATCCAGTCATCC
>JAGYLT010000434.1 GCA_018400545.1 Bacteroidales bacterium | reverse complement strand
AACAGTCAGGTCCATATAATCGTTGATGCCCCAGTAATATCCGCCGCGTTCCAGGAAGAAGCCTCTGTTTGCCGATTCACCAAATGCGGGAATAATAATTCCGGATCGCTGGCCGGCCTGATCAGGAAACAAACCAAACGGGATAAACAGTGGTGTTGGCACGCCCTCGATTACCAAATAGGCCGGACCGGAAACAATTTTATTATCCGGGATGAGCTGGGCTTTGGAATACCTGAATTCAAAGTGCGGATGGTCCAGATCGCAGGTGGTGTACTTTCCTCTGGCAATGTTGATGCGGTCGTCCTCCAGCTTTTTAATTTTTTCACCATGCAAATATCCTTCACCACTTTGGGTGATCACGCTTTTGATCAGGCCTTTTTTTGTATCGAAATTATAGCGCATCTCCTCGGATTCGAAACTCTGGCCTGATTCTGTAAATACCGGCTCGCCCTGAATTTTACCGGTAGAGTCGGGGACACCCGTGGCGTAAACCTCATTGTTCACAAAATCGATTTCGATGTAAGCGGCCTTCAGCTCAATCGATCCGTATTCTATCGCGGCATCTTCATACAAATAAACTTTCCGCTCTTTAATATCGAAATGAATGCGTTTGAAAGATTTGTATTTTACCGTGGTTTCCAGACCAATATCTTCCGGTTCTTCCTGTATCGAATCATTGGTAACTGTTGTCGTATCCTGTGCTGCTGACTGGTTCAGGCTGTCGGAGAGGTTTTGGTAATATTGGGTGATGATACTGTCGGGGGTCTGAATGGTAGTGTCTTGCTGTGCGACCAAATCCGGTGTGAAAAGTACCAGAAAAAAAACCGGAAATAAGGCCCGGTACCAATTCGAAAAACCCAAATCGGCTTTGAAATGGCAGAGAGCAAGAAGAATATGTTTTCCAGATATTTTTTTCAAGTTCCGAAGATCCTATCCATGGTTGATGAATACCCGCAAATTTTAATGCAAAGTAACAGAATTTGTGCTTGAAGCAGATTTCATTTCAAAATTCGTGCAACAATTTCATAACAATGAAAAAACTGCAATAATATTTCAGATGAATATCGTTTTCTTTTGGTTGCCTGTAAAAACTTAATTATTCATTATCGCAAAATTTTATCGAGATGTCAAATTAGCTACTTATCGAATTTGGTAACGGTTGATAAATTTTCACCACAGATTACACAGATTAACACAGAGTTATCATGATCTGTGATAATCCTCCGCACTGGCGGGGCTGGTTTTTCAGTCTTAGCTCTAACTTATGATTAAAAGATTAAAATAAATTTGAACCGGTGGAGAAACCAATTAAACATAATAATACATTTGTTTTCAGATGGTTAAACCACAAATCGAAGAATGTTAAAATGGATTGCTGATTTTCCTGAATAAATAAAATAATTTTGTATTCGTTTTTTCGTCTATCAATAGAAACCATTATTTATAACCCCATGGATTAATAAAAATCATGAATCGCCTGAAAATCATATTTTATATTTCCTGCCTGATTTTATTGATCAATCCGTTTGTTGTGCTTTCGCAGGATCAGGACAATGCATTCGACAAAGTGGTTATTGATGCGGGTCATGGCGGTTATGATTTCGGAGCCCCGGGAACACTTGCCAATGAAAAGGATATCGTACTGGCATTGGCCTTAAAAGTGGGAGCGCTGATTAACGAGCATATGCCGGAGCTTCAGGTTATTAACACACGGGATGACGACCGGTTTGTTCCGCTGCATGAGCGGGCGGCCATTGCCAACGAAAACCTTGCAGATCTTTTTATTTCCATTCATTGCAATTCAAATACGGAACCCGAATATTTCGGGGCTGAAACCTATGTGATGGGCATCCATAAGTCTGAAGAAAACCTGGAAGTGGCCAAGACTGAAAATGCGGCTATCCTCATGGAGGAAGATCATGATGACGCTTATGACGGCTTTGATCCCGAATCGGACGAGGATTATATAATGCTGAACATGTTCCAGAGTTCAACCCTGGAGGAGAGTATTCACTTTTCGATGCTGGTCCAGAAATATCTAAGTAGCACGGCGG
>JAGYLT010000433.1 GCA_018400545.1 Bacteroidales bacterium | reverse complement strand
TTGGCCTTATCACCTGTTTTTAGTGCTGCCAGGCCTGCCTTCCCGTAAACAGGACATTCGGCGGTACGCATTTCACTTTTGTAATCTTCAATCACGGTTTCATAATTCATGAGTGCTATTTCGTACTGGCCTGCTTCCCATGCAGCATCGGCAGTTTCAGCAGGTGACGCTAACTTACCGGCCGTTGAACAACCTGTAAAAGTAAATACATAAACGATGAGCACAGTCGGGATAAGAAATTGGATTATTCTATTCATGATTCAATTTTTAAAAAAGACAAAAGTAAAGATATTTCCCGGTCACCATCGTATTCTGCCCAATTGTGCAAATATTCCAACGACAAATAATTTATAACCAATAAAAATTAGGTGGAGGTTTCATATTTTAGCTAAGTAAACTTTTTGCGACAAATTATTATTTTACTTTTGTCCGACCACCACAAAATTAGGAGGCTTATTTAATGAATCCATCAAATTCAATAGAGCATTTGCTTAAGCTCATTCTTGACGCGTATAACACACGCAAAGAAATATTCGACATTCCCGAAAAGTTGTTTTATCGCCATTGGTATCATAAACCACTCTACACCGAAAAATACGGGAAGACACTGCATAATCCCATAGGTTTGTCATCAGGCCCGCTTACGCAGTTGGCACAAAATATTATTTCAGGGTGGTTATGCGGCGCCAGAGTCATCGAGCTGAAAACAATTCAACCCAACGCCAATACACAAATCCTGAAGCCATCTATCGAAATTGCCGATTTAGCCATTCACAGTGAATCAACCCACGAACTGGAGCCGGAAGCAGCTTATGAGCAGTTTTTAAATGCCTGGATCATTATCCACGTACTTCACCATAAATTATTTATGGGAAATAAAGGATCTGCCAGTATCGGAACAATATTCATTATGAGTTTCGGATATACATTAACGGATATCAGGAGCGAAAAAATACAATGGTTTATAGAAAAAATGATGAATTGTGCTGTAGAGAAGAAGGAAAAAATAAAGCAGCTCAAAAACATCTATCCTGAAATCGACAAAATTGAAATTCCCGATGAGATATCCAATGCTTTTACCATCAATACTTTTCCGGGATGTTCGGCACGCGAAATAGAATATGCCTGCAAATTTTTAATGATTGATAAAAAACTTCACCCAACTGTTAAATTAGACCCCATATTAATGGGATATAATTCGGTGCAGGCCATCCTCGAATCGGAAAACAGTTTTGATATTGAATTATCGGACGAAGAAATCCAGGAATCCATCAACTATCTGGATGCACTTAAGCTTATCGACAGCCTGCAAGGCACAGCCAAAGAGATGGAACTTGAACTCACCATCAAGTTATCCAATGGCTTAATGTGTAAAAATTCATCACGCCAAATACCGTCCAAATCACAAGACGTATATCTTACCGGCAATGCATTGCATCCTATCGCAGTTAACCTGGCGGCCAAATTGCAATCAAAATATGGAGGGCTGCTCAATATATCTTTCTCAGGTGGTGCCGATTGCTTTAATATTGCTAACCTGCTCATGAGCGGTTTCAGCACCGTAACTGTTTGCACCGACCTTTTAAAACCCGGCGGATACGGGCGTTTGCACCAATACTTTCAAGAGCTCGCTACAATTTTTTCTAACTACCAGGTGAAGACCATAAAAGACCTGATACTTAAATCGGCAACCAGTTACGGCGTGAAAGAATCGGCTGCCGAAAACCTTATGAATTATGCCATAAAAACCCTGAATGACCCCGCATATAAAAGAAACGATAATTTTGGCAATAACATCAAAGGAGCGCAACCATTAGAAAAATATGATTGTATAAGTGCCCCATGCAGCGATGCAAGCCCTATGCAAACTGATGTTTCAGGAATTTGTCATTATACAACCAAAAATAATCCGGATAAGGCTTTTGCTGCAGTATTGGCCAACAACCCACTACCGGCAATAACAGGCATGGCAGGGCCGGAAAAGCATCATCGGCATTGCACGCGGCTTAATTATGACCAACCTGTTTTGATGAATGAACTCGATCGTTTTATATCCGAGTTTGAGCCTTCGCAGGAAGTGCTT
>JAGYLT010000432.1 GCA_018400545.1 Bacteroidales bacterium | reverse complement strand
TCACCGCAGAGGCGGAGAGGCGCGAAGTGTTTTGTAAAATGAATAATCACCTAAGAATTTATGATAAACATTCTGAGTCCCTGATTTAGAAAAACAGCGTTGCATTTGATGAGGAGTCTCAGGTGTTTATCAACAAAAATTAAATAAGGAATAATCTGGGTTTCGTGAAACGGATGCAAAACATCAACAGCTTTGATCTCGGTGATGATCTCATTTTCAATTAGCAAATCGATCCTGAAAATTTTTTTCAATTCAAATCCCAATTAAGATCGCTCACTCCGCAAACCATTTCTCCATCTGTTGCAATTGTCGATCAGAAAAATCGCCCATGGCAATGGCCATTAAAATGGCCGGCTGATGCTGGGTCTGCTGATAAAAATATGTTAGCGTTGCCCTGGCAGCTTTTCTGATTTTACGGTTCCAGTGGAAAAGCCCTTCCAGCATATTGGCTGCCGTTTGCTCATCGCAAATGTTAAGCTTTTTCAGCGTATGCATCGCGTTGATGCGTGTTTCGAATTCGTAGCTGTTTGAGGCGTAGTTTTTGAGTTCAGGAATGAATGCAGTCCCTCCGCGGTTGATGGCAATTTCCAGCCACTTCATGCGGATGTTCCTGCCGCGCCATCCAACTTCATCAGCAGTTTTGTCCAGGTAAACACCGTACTTTTCGGGGAATGAGTTGCACAGGTTTTCAAGTGCCACTTCCACATTGAAATAGGATTTATCTCCGAGCAATGTTTCAAAAACCCCCTGCCACTGTGGCGGAATAAATGGAAATGCCCTTAGCACCGCCATTCTCACTTTATCATCCGGATCAGTAATGGCTGCAAGCATAAGCTGTTCAACTTCCGGTTGCATCCATTCATTTGACAGTTGCGCGATGATTTCACTTTTTGTGAGATGAAATGTTTCATTTTCATAAACATCAGCCAGCAACTGCCACTTCTCAGAAGCAGGATATTCGCGCAGCGCAACCAAAGCATCGTAACGGTCGATCATGTTTTCGGACTTGCGGGCCTGTGCCATCAGTTCATCAAAATCCCTTTCAAATCTTACTGTTTTGATGATTTTTCGGTTGGGATCAAACAACATAAAATCCACTGTTTTATGCTCAGGGTTTGGGATGGATATGATTTCGGTTTGATCAGCAATACGTTGGGTGACCAGTTTTCTTGATCCATCCGTAAAATAAACTTCAAAGTCTATCGGCATATCAAAAAGTCCGGTGATCTCATTGGTTTCGTGTACCTGCTCTACCTGAACCCGTATTTCATCAGGCAACTGTTCAAACGAAATTTCATACTCCGGTTCGCCACTTCGGTAAATCCACTGTTCAAAAAACCACTCCATCGAGCGGCCTGTGACTTTGCGGATGGCCTGCAGGAAATCATTGGTTTCGGCAGTTTCGTATGGGTGCGATTCCAGGTAAAATTGCATCACCGCTTTAAATTCCCGGTCGCCCAAAATATCTCTGAGCATATCCATCACCAGCGAACCTTTCTGGTAAATCCGTTCCCGCCCGCCGTGGCTGTGGCCAACGCTGTAATTGTTTTTGCGGCTTCCGGCAAGTGCATCCAGCAATTCCTGGTTGCGGACCTGCTGATAGTAATTATCCCCGAAAATATGCTTTTCAAACATTTTGGCCCAGTAGGTGGCAAAACTTTCGGTGAGCCAGACGTCTTTGTGTTTGAGATGTGAAATGTAATTCCCGAACCACTGGTGGGCCAGTTCGTGGGCATTCACGTTCACATAGTTCCGCCCAAACCATGCCCGTTCGTCCACCATCAGAAAATCGCCGAAAATGGTGGCGGTGGTAGTTTCCATGGCGCCATACATATAATCGATCACCGGCGCCTGGCGATACAATTCCCATGGATATTCAAATCCAAACTCCGATTCGAAGAAATCGAACATCTCAAGCTGGTATTTGTAGGTCGGTTCTAAATGATCTTCACGGTCCGGGTAATACCAAAGTTCTACAGGCAGGCCGTTTTGGGTTTCCATCGATTTATATTCGTAATCCCCGATCACGAGGCATGTGGAGAAAAATGGGTGCGGGTGGTTCATGCGGTAAATCCAGGTTTTGGTTTCATCCTTGTTGGTTACCACATCTTCGCGTACCCCGTTTGAAAATACTTTTAAATCACCTGGCAC
>JAGYLT010000431.1 GCA_018400545.1 Bacteroidales bacterium | reverse complement strand
AAACCTATAAAGCTACAAAAAGTATTCTTGGAATTTGTTTGGGGATGCAGGCCATTGGCGAAGTATGTGGTGCAACATTGATGAACCTTCCCCGGGTTTTTCACGGTGTAAGTTCAGCTATCAAAATCACAGATCCTGATGAGGTGATTTTTAAAGGTATGGGCGAGGTTATCGATGGCGGGCGTTACCATTCCTGGGCCATCGAACCCAAAAGTATTCCGGACGAACTGCAAGTTACCGCTGTGGATTACGAAGGTATTCCCATGGCTGTGAAGCACAAGGTTTATGATTTGAAGGGCCTGCAGTTTCACCCGGAATCCATCATGACTAAGGAGGGCAATACCATCCTGACCAACTGGCTGCGCGACCACAAAAATTTGCACCTCCCCACGCAGGATGATTTTAAGTTTAACCACGGTTCCATCAACGAATCAAAACTATTCTTTTAACCATGAAAAAAATTCTGGATAAACTGTTTCAGTTTAAAAAGCTTACCAGGGAGGAAGCCCGGAAAATGCTGCTGAGCCTGGCGCAGGGCGAGCACAACGTTTCGCAGGTAGCTGCTTTTCTGTCAACCTATCGCATGCGCACCATTTCGCTTGATGAACTGATGGGTTTTCGTGAAGCCATGCTGGAGCTTTGTGTTCCACTGGATTTAAACGGCTACAACACCATCGATTTGTGCGGAACAGGTGGCGATGGAAAGAACACGTTTAATATTTCCACACTGGCTTCTTTCGTTGTTGCCGGAGCCGGTGAAAAGGTGGTGAAACACGGTAATTATGGTGTTTCCTCGGTGTGCGGATCAAGCAACATTTTGGAGTATTTTGGTTATCAGTTTAAAAATGATGCCGATGCACTCAAACGGGAATTGGATAAGGCAGGCATCTGTTTTTTGCATGCGCCGAAATTTCACCCGGCCATGAAAAATGTGGCGCCCATTCGCCGTGATCTGGGTGTGAAAACTTTTTTCAATATCCTCGGCCCGATGGTAAATCCATCACAACCCAAAAACCAACTGATTGGGGTCTATAATCTTGAATTGGCCAGAACTTATCACTACCTGTATCAACGGCTGGATAAGCGCTATGCCATTGTGCACAGTTTGGATGGATATGATGAAATTTCCCTTACTTCTCCGGCAAAGGTGTTTACCACCGAAGGGGAGAGAATGATCTCACCGGCCCAGTTCGGACAGGAAATCATTAATCCTGATC
This sequence comes from Bacteroidales bacterium, assembly GCA_018400545.1. The sequence continues at coordinate 946 of JAGYLT010000431.1, read as the reverse complement.
AGATTTTTGGTGGTGATGATATTCCTTCATCGGCAAAAATGTTCATGCATATACTGGAAGGAAACGGGACGAAGGCACAAACTTCAGCGGTCATTTCCAACGCAGGACTTGCCTTGCACATCTTATATCCTGAACAAAACCTTGAAAACTGTGTAGAAACAGCACGAAAGTCACTATTGGGTGGCAAAGCTCTGGAAGCCTTTAAACAATTGATTAAACTGCAATAACATGAACCAATATCTCGAAAAAATAATATTGAATAAGAAACGGGAAATCACCGAGCGGAAGTCGTTGTATCCTGTAAAACTACTCGAAAAAAGTGTGTATTTTCCAACCCAACCAGTTTCGATGAAATCCTATCTTACCCGTAAGGATAAACTCGGGGTAATAGCTGAGTTTAAGCGGAAATCCCCTTCGAAGGGGTGGATTAATCAGTATGCCAAACCAGGTGAAATCACACTGGGTTACATGCAATCAGGGGCTTCAGCGTTATCGGTTTTAACGGATAAGGTGTTTTTTGAGGGGAGTTTTAACGACTTGAGAGCCGCCAGGGCCGAGAATTATTGCCCCATCCTGCAAAAGGATTTTATTTTGAATGAATACCAGATCATCGAGGCCAAGTCGATAGGGGCTGATTGTATCCTGATGATTGCAGCGGTTCTATCGAAAGATGAAATTAAGCATCTTGCAGAGTTTGCTCACAGCCTAAAACTGGAAGTGCTGGTAGAAATTCACCAGGAATCTGAGCTGGAAAAAATTCCGGATGCGGTTCAGATTGTGGGCATCAACAACCGGAATCTGGAAACTTTTGAGGTTGATCTGGAAAATTCCCAACGGCTGCTGAATCAATTACCGGCGCATAAGGTTAAAGTTGCCGAGAGTGGCATTCACAATGCAGAAGTAGCTGCAAACCTTAAGGTTATCGGTTTTGATGGATTACTGATTG
>JAGYLT010000430.1 GCA_018400545.1 Bacteroidales bacterium | reverse complement strand
CTGACGTAACCCGTTCGGATGTTCCTGCGACACCTTCGATGTTAATGCCATATCTTGATAGTGCGTTTGTGGATGATCCTATGGACTTGGCAACCAACTGCGATGCACTGACTAAATCCATGTTCTGAGCTGTGGCAAAATCCTGAATGAGCGGGATCATCTTCTTTATTTCCGATTCCGTCATCTTCATTTGTGCAAGGAAGCTCATGGCCTCAATAGTCTTTTCATCACCGAAAAGGGTTGTCTTTTGCAGTTCGCCGGCCACCTGCTTTAAGCGTTCGAACTGTTCCGCGTTGTTGTCCAGGGCTGTGGTAAGCTTTGCTTCTGCTTGCGCCTGTATGTTGTACAACTCCGCTGCCTGTTTGCCAAAGTTGATAAGGGCCCGGGCTGAAAACGCTCCGGCCATAACTCCCGCAAGCGAACTCATTTGCTTACTAAACTGATCTGTGGACTGCTTTGCGCCCTTCATCCCGCGTTTGAATTGGGATGTGTCCGCTCCGAATTTTGCCAGTAATGAATATTTGCTCATGATAATTGTCTTTTAAAAAAAAAAGGGCTGCGGGTGTCAGCATTTAACCCATTGCAGCCCTTTACCCTATGAAAAAAATGAAGAAATTGAACTTTTAACCACGATGTTTAATCGTGATAAATCAATATTTTGTCGAGGGTGCCTGAGGTTCCATCACTGGTACCATGTAGCATGAACAACCTTCCGAAAACTTCGAATTGATAAAGCTTCGATTTGTTGAGCGCTATTTCAAGCAAGGCCACCCCGTTAGGATCTCTGGCCACATCCCAGTTGGTTCCGTCTATACTCGTCAAGAGAGACAGGCCAGCGGAACCAACGGGATCGGAAACAATTACGTGAACATTCAGTCGGGATGTTACAGGCCCGAAAGTAGGGCTGTTGTAAGTCCCCAAAGCACTGAGGTTCGCATCCGGTGTGAAGCTGTTTTTAATCATTACTCGGCCTCAGTTAAAAGAATACCTGTCACCTTCGCGAAGCTTGACGGCTGTAAAACGCCAACATCACCCCGCCATGTGATTTTGATAGATACCTGATGCTTTTTGAATGCATCGCCTTCTGTTGCGCTGATCTCCACCTGAGCACCGGCACGGATGCCAAATACCAGGTTTGAAAAATCACCGATGAGCAATGTAGATTCATCCTCACCCATTCCGCCGGTTTTTGTCAGCTTATTGGTGTGATAGCGGGCAATATTTCGCAAAACTTCCGGTCTTTCCTGAAGGCTTGCCATGCTGATGCTATCCAACCTTGCTACGGTTGCAGGATTCATCAAAAGCGCGTTGGGTGTATGACCGGCCTCAGCTACCAATGCCCAGGGCTCCAGGGCTGCGCCCCATCCATCCAGCACACCATAAGTTTCTACATGGCCGATTCCACTGGTGGCGAGTACGCCCTTAGGCTCACTCGTACCAACGCCGTTGAGCGCGTAATTGTCCAGGGCATCCGCCAGCAGGTTGCTGATCGTACGTGTGACGATCTGCTCAAAATTGGGTGCATCCTGCGCCAATTCGCGGCTCATGGTGAAAACATTTCCGATGGTGAACGCTGATAAATCAACTCCATCAATTCCGATATCGTCGCCGGTGAAAAGTTCGTTTTCTGTTTTGACTTCCATAAGTCCGCTGTCGTTAATCCGGGCAACGGTCATGGTTTTGGTCGGCATCAAAATAGTACTGGCACCGGCCTGCATCACTGCGGATTGTTCAAAAGCATAATCAATGATTTGTGCAGCTACCGAATCGGGTACGGCTGAACTTGCTCCGCTCGTACTCATCGCCCTGGTTTCGTTAGGTGCCAAGCCAGGATCGCCCAAAATCATGGCTCGGATTGCTCTGGCCAGTGAAAGATTTTGGTTTTCCTTTTCGAGACGTGCAGAAAAGCGCACATCGTTTTTCTTGTTCCGGAACTCCACCGGCTCATTTTTCGCGGTGCGCCATTCTCCTTTTGGCTTGGGTGTGCCGCTGATTACTTTTCCATTTTCAGCGACTAACCTCAGTTCGTCGGTTTCGATCTCCAAAGCGCGTTCAATCCGGGCTGATATGTCAGTAACCTGCTTTTTCAGTTCGTTGTATTTGGATTGTTCAGCATCCGAAAAATTACGGTCTTCGGATTCCGCTTTCTGATGCAGTGCTTTCATTTTTT
>JAGYLT010000043.1 GCA_018400545.1 Bacteroidales bacterium | reverse complement strand
TGCTTTGCACCCTGTTCAATTGAAGTCGGTGGATCATGAAGAACGATTGCGCAAACTCGAATACATCACCAAAGAACAGGCAAAAAAAGACCCGTCATTTGCTGAATTACTTCGAATTGCCGGGCTGCTTTAGTATTTCTTGTTTTTCTATCAGATCATCCTCAATACATTCAATTCTCTTTCAGTCAGATGGCGGTAACGCCCGCGGGGCAGGTCTTTTTTTGTGAGGCCGGCAAAAAACACGCGATCCAGTTTCACGATTTTATAACCCAGCGATTCAAATATACGGCGTACAACCCGGTTTTTGCCGCTATGCAACTCGATACCAACCTGTTTGCGGTCCAGGCCGTCACCCACGTAATCCACGGCATCGGGTTTTATTATTCCATCCTCCAGCTTTACGCCCTCTGCTATTTCCTCCAAATGTGTATGGCTTACGGGCTGATCTAAATGCACGTGGTAAATCTTTTTCATGTTGTTGCTCGGATGGGTCAGCTTTTTGGCCAGATCACCATCATTCGTAAAAAGCAACAAACCGGTTGTGTTTCTGTCTAACCGGCCAACCGGGTAAATACGTTCCTTGCAGGCTTTTTCAACCAGCATCATCACCGTATTTCGTTTTTCGGGGTCGTCGGTGGTGGTGATGTATCCCTTGGGTTTGTTGAGCAACACATAGCGGTGCTTTTCAGAAACCAGCGTTTCGCCGCCAACCTGAACCTTATCGGTTGGTTTTACTTTGGTACCAAGCTCCGTAACAACTTCTCCGTTTATCTTAACAGCACCGGTTTCAATCATGGTGTCGGCCTCGCGGCGCGAGCAAACCCCTGAGTGTGCAATATATTTATTGAGCCTGATCAGGCCGCCATCAGAAACATATTCGCTTGTTTTTTTACTGCGTCTCCTTTTGCTGGATTCGGGTGTGTATTTCTTGCTTTTTTTGTCATCAAATTTTGACTCGCCAACCTCCCTGAAACGATCTTCGATGAGCCGGGCAGTTTTTTTTGATCCCGGACTTTTTTTCGGGGCTTCAGTTTTTCCTCTTTTTGTTGGTTTTACAGGCTTTCCCTTCTTCTTGATGAATTTCGAAAAATCACCATGTTTTTTCTTGCCTCCCGGTATTCGGGGTTTTTCCTTGTTTTTCATAACGAATTAAAATTGGGGCGCAAAAGTAGTAAAAGTAAATGACTTGGGGGCGGAAAAATCAGTTAATCAATAAATTACAACCTCTAACATCGGAATGGTCGAAACGCCCCAGAACTTCAAAACCACCCTCAGGAAGCTGACGACCCAAATCCTGTGTGGCGATAAAACTGCAGGAATCCACATTGGCCAGATCAATAACATTGATGCCCCCGGTTTTTTGATTTTGAAGCAAAGTTCCGGGATCGTTGATGTCACGGATCAGTATTTTCATCCAGGGTGGGCACTCGAAAAAGCCATCACCTTTTGACCAGGCCTGCGAAAACAGTTCGGTCATTCCATATTCCGAATGAATTTTATCCACTCCAAAACCGGCACACAGTTTTTCATGCAGTTCCTCCCGAACCATTTCCCTGCGCCTTCCTTTCATCCCGCCGGTTTCTATAATGATTGTGTTGTTGAGGGTGAAATTGTACTTTTCTATCAGGTCGAGCAAAGCGAAGCTGACGCCGAATAAAATGACATTTTGACCCTGATGGTCAAGCACCTGAAGTTTTTGATACAAATCATCATAATTGTACAAATAAAAACCGCTTTCAGGACATTCTGATTTTTCGATCAACCTTTTTATCATGTAAATCAAGGATGAATGCTTTTGCTCAAGATAGGACGGGAGCAAGGCAAGTATGCAAAATTTCGCGATGTTTCCATAAGCCCTTTCAAATCCTTTGGTAAAAGACGATTCATACGTTTCCAGTGTTTGATAAAAGTGTTTGCTGGTGGTTGATGCAGTTGTCCCGCTGCTTTGAAAATACCCGGCCGGCTTAAAAATCCCGGAAATAACCTTTTGGGTTTTAAAAAAGCTGATGGGCATAAAAGGAATCTCATGAAAGGATTCGATAACTTGAGGATTGATTTTCAGGTTGTCGCAAAACATCCTGTAAACCGGATTGTTTTCATGTTGATATCGAAATATTTTGATCGCCAAATCGTTGAAATTATCAACTTCAAAAATTTGATTGGGAATTAAATTTTTCATTTTTACCGCATTGAAGCTACTATTTTGAAAACGATCATAAAAATACTTATTGTCTTAATCATTTCAGGGATTTTTCTCAATGCCTGCAGCGAAAAGGAGGAATATCCGATTATCCCTGATCTTGAATTTAAAAACTTCACCAAGCTTGTTCACCCGGATGGGTACGACACACTGGGCATTTTGGTGGTTTCCTATACGGATGGGGACGGAGACCTTGGCATAGATCAATTCGATACAACATCCTACAATTTCTTCGTGGAATATTATGTGATGGATAACGGAATGCTTGAACCCGGAACAATTTATAACAATCAAACGGGGCAATTCGACACCATAAATTTTAACAATCGATTCGGGCCACTTGCTCCTGATGATTATGAAGGATGGATAAAAGGGGACATTGAAGACACCATCAAACCCTTGTTTGATCCGCGATCCACAAAACCATACGATACAATCCAGTTCAGGGTGCACATGATCGACAGGGCCGGTCATAGCAGCGATACTGTCTTAACCCCCCTCATCATCGTAAAAAACCCCTGATTTTATTCTTTCCCCGCATATAATTGTTTTTCTCACACACCGTTTATCAATCGGAAAACCCCTTATTATTTTAACAGGTCCGGGATCAGATGCAAAAAAACAAAGTACTTGAAAGCAGGAAAATCGTCATCACAGGTATTATTATACTTGTTGGGTTGATTTTTTTAGCCCGGTTATTTTTTGTGCAGGTGCTTGATGACCGCTATGTACTTTCGGCCACCAACAACGTTTTGCGCTATGAGGTGCAATATCCTGCACGTGGTTTGGTTTACGACCGCAACGGAGAATTGCTGGTTTTTAATGAGGCTGCCTACGACCTGATGGTTGTGCCCGGGCAGGTAAAAAAAATCGATACGGCTGCTTTTTGCGAACTCGTGGACATTTCTGTTGAAGAATTCGAACAGAAGCTTACAAAAGCGAAAGCGTATTCTTATCATAAATCGTCTGTTTTCATCGAGCAAATTCCAAAGGAGCAATACGGATTTATCGAGGAGAAACTATTCCGCTATCCCGGGTTTTATGTACAGTCGCGTACGCTGCGTAAGTATCCGAAACCCATTGCCGCCCACACGCTTGGCTTCATTGGTGAGGTGAGCCCGAAAGAACTTGAAAAAGATAGTTACTACCGTCAGGGCGATTATATTGGCAAAAGCGGAATAGAAAAGGCTTATGAAAAAGAACTCCGTGGTAAAAAGGGTTTGAAGATTACCATGGTGGATGTTTTTAACCGTGTTAAGGGTTCATATCAGGATGGAAAGTACGACACGGTGGCTGTTTCAGGGAATGACCTGCACCTTACCATCGATGCGAAATTGCAGGCATACGGCGAACAATTAATGCAAAACAAGCGCGGGAGCATTGTGGCCATTGAACCCTCCACCGGACAGATTCTTGCCCTGGTTACCAGCCCGGCTTATGATCCGAATTTACTTGTGGGCCGTGTAAGAAGTAAAAACTACAATCAACTGTATCAGGATACTTTGGTACCCCTTTTCAACCGGGCCTTACTTGCCATGTATCCGCCGGGGTCAACATTTAAACTTTTGGTTGCCCTCATCGGTGAGCAGGAAGGTGTTGTGACAGAAGAAACCGAATATCCCTGTTCGGGTGAATCTGCCCGCCCCATCAAATGCAGCCACACCCATAAATCTCCGCTTGCATTGGTCGAATCGATTGAGCAATCCTGTAATCCGTATTACTGGAATGTGTTTCGCTCAATTATTGATAATCCAAAATATGGCAGCACACGCGAATCATTCATGAAATGGCGCGATTATCTCGAAAGCTTTAACCTGGGAAAAACCTTCAACACCGATTTGCTTGTGGAGCGCAGCGGAAATGTGCCCCGGCCTGAATATTACGACAAATACTTCGGGGAAAACGTTTGGCGGTCGATGACCATCCGGTCGCTTTCCATCGGGCAGGGCGAATTGCTGGTTACCCCGGTGCAACTGGCAAACATGACTGCAGCGATAGCGAACAAGGGATTTTATTATGACCCACATGTTTTAAAATCAGTGGACCGGGATGGTGAAATGATTCTGGCAGATTTTGAACGTCATCAAACCATGGTTGAGGAAAAGTATTTTGAACCGGTAATTGAAGGAATGAGCAATGTTTATGCCGGCGAACATGGCACGGCCCGATGGTATGCTCACGACAGCCTGACCATGTGTGGGAAAACAGGAACTGTGCAAAATCCACACGGCGAAAATCACAGTGTTTTTATCGCTTTCGCACCTGCGGATGATCCAAAAATTGCCATATCCGTTGTTGTTGAAAATGGTGGATATGGGTCTGTTTTTGCCGCACCCATCGCCACGCTGATGATGGAACAATATATACTGGGTGAATTTGAAAAACCCTGGTTTGAAAAGAAAATACTCGAAACCGATTTACTGGCCGGAAATTGACATCAAGAAATAACATATACCGAAACATCGACTGGTGGTCGATCCTGTTGTACATCGCATTGGTTTTGCTGGGCTGGATAAGCATATATGCCGCTATTTATGACGAGGCACACAGCAGCATCCTGGATATGTCGCAAAGCTATGGCAAGCAATTGATCTGGATTGGGACTTCCATATTGCTGGCTTTGATTATTCTGATTACAGATGCCAAGTTCTTCTCCACATTTTCGTTTTTGATCTATTTGCTAACGCTGGGTTTGCTGGTGGGTGTTTTGATTTTTGGGAAGGAAATCGCCGGTTCAAGGTCCTGGTTTCAGTTTGGGGGATTTTCGCTGCAACCGGCTGAGTTTGCCAAGTTTGCCACCAGTCTTGCACTGGCAAAATACCTGAGTGGCCTTAACCGTGATCTGACAAAAATTAAATTTCTGTTGCGTGTAGCAATGATCCTAACTATTCCTTCGGCACTGATTTTTCTGCAAAACGACACCGGATCGGCACTGGTTTACACGGCTTTTATTTTTGTGCTTTACCGCGAGGGCATGCCCGGAAGCATCCTTATCATCGGGCTTTCTACCGTTTTATTGTTTCTGCTGGCCTTGTTGGTTGATAAGCTGGTGGTGATAGTCGGGCTGGCCTTGTTGGCAACAATTCTGATTTTGTTGATCCGGAAATCCATGAAAAACATCGCAATGGTGGTGGGGTTGTTCATCGTGACTTCCGGATTTATTTATTCTGTTGATCATGTTTTTCAGCATGTGCTTGAGCCCCATCAAAGAACCCGGATTAATGTTTTGCTTGGGAAGGAATCCGACATTCGCGGAGCAGGCTACAATGTTAATCAGTCGCTGATTGCCATCGGATCGGGAGGCTTTAGCGGGAAAGGATTTCTGCAGGGCACACAAACCAAATACAACTTTGTGCCGGAACAAAGTACGGATTTTATCTACTGCACAGTAGGCGAGGAGTGGGGTTTCATCGGCAGTGCGCTGGTGGTGGTTCTCTTTGTTGTTTTACTATCGCGGTTGATTTACCTGGCTGAGCGACAGCGATCGCCATTTAGCAGAATTTATGGATATGGCGTGGCTTCGGTAATCTTTTTCCATTTTGCGGTGAATGTTGCCATGACCCTGGGATTGTTCCCGGTGATTGGAATTCCCTTACCTTTCTTTAGTTATGGGGGATCCTCACTTTGGGGGTTTACCATTCTGTTATTTATCTTCCTTAAGCTGGACGCCAACCGAATGACCGTGTTGTAGGTTTTTGGTTGTTTTTTAACTTTCAGGCACCATCACTCATCAACAATGGCCTCAACCGGATTTTTCAATCCCGAATACTTGATTAGCTCCATTTTTACTGATCCCACAATTACTGCAGATTTCCCCAGGACCGGCAATTTGTTTTTATCATCGGTAACCCAGAGGGTCATGGGGTAGGGGTTGCTGAACACCTCTCCGGTTGCAACCATCGGCTTGAAAGCCAGGCAACGGAAAATCCCGAGTTCTGTTTCTACAACCTGCCGCCCGGCAAATTCAATCACCGAAATATATGCCGAATCATCAAGGAAAAAATTTACCGAAATATGATCTCCTTCTTCAAGTGTATCAGCGTTGAGTGTGCGCGCATAATAGGATGCTGATACAATATCCTGGATATATCGGGTGATATCTGTGGTGTCATTACGGCTTTTTGCTGTAAGATGCTGGTGATCGAAGTAAGCATCATCATCCTTCACATATCCGCCCTCACGTGTTCTTCTTACAAATAAGTAAGGAAAAATACCCTTTTTATCCACATACGATTCATATCTGTCGCGCACTTTGAAAAACATGTCGAAAGCCGGGTTGGATTTTCCGATTCCCACAATATGGTATGCTTCCCGGCCGTAAAACCGGCGATTGGTATTTTTTACTTCCAGCCGGGCAGTTCCTGCATTTACCTTTCCGGTGATGAGTGATTCGTAATAAACTTTATATTTCAGGTTTTCGCCCACCTGCCAGGCATTGTTTTCAATTTCCCGGTATTCGAAATCCTGACTTAATGCCGGAGTGGACATCAAAAGGATGATTAAAAACAGGTTGGTTCCGAGGTTTTTCATAAAAAGGACAATTAACTTTCCCCCCGAATAAACTAAATATCTGCCGAAAAATTGCAGAATTATCCCACAACAATGTTGATAATCTTTTTGGGCACAACGATTACTTTTCGCACCTGCTTACCTTCCAGCCATTTTTGCGCTGCTTCGGCTTCGAGCACCTGCTTTTCTATTTCTTCTTTCGAAAGATCAACCGGCAAGTCAAGTTTGAAACGCATTTTTCCGTTGAAAGAAACCGGATATTCAAAATTGTCTTCTTTCAGGTAGGTTTCGTTAAATTCCGGAAAAGTTGATTTGCTGATGCTTTCTTTGTGGCCAAGCTGTTGCCAGAGTTCTTCGGCAATATGCGGCGCATAAGGTGATATGATTTTCACCAGGTCTTCGAGGATTGCCCTTTTGTTGCATTTGAGATCGTGAAGTTCGTTTACACAGATCATGAAATTGCTTACCCCGGTGTTGAACGAAAACCGTTCGATGTCTTCCTTCACCTTCCTGATGGTTCCGTGAATGACTTTCAATTCTGCCGGTTTGGGTTCCATATCAGAGACGGCAAAGTTATTTTTCTCATCATGGAACAGGCGCCACAATTTCCGGATGAATCTGAACACACCTTCGATGCCCTGTGTGTCCCAGGGTTTGTGACTTTCTAATGGGCCAAGGAACATTTCGTACAACCTGAACGTATCTGCACCGTATTTTTCAATGAGGTCGTCAGGGTTTTGGACATTGTACAGTGACTTGGACATTTTCTCGATTTCCCAGCCACAAATGTATTTTCCGTCTTCCAGGATGAATTCGGCATCAGCGTTTTCGGGCCGCCATTTTTTGAAAGCCTCAACGTCCAGCTCATCATTTTCCACCATGTTGATATCCACATGTATAGGCATGGTTTCATATTGCTTTCTCAACCCTTTGGAAACATACGTATTTTCGCCTTTCATGCGATAAGCTATGCTCGACCTGCCCTGGATTTTCCCCTGGTTAAACATCTTTTTGAAGGGCTCATCCTCGCAGGCCAGCCCGATGTCGTAAAGGAATTTATTCCAGAACCGGGCGTAAATCAGGTGGCCGGTGCCATGCTCGTCACCGCCAAAATACATGTCCACGCTGCGCCAGTAGTCGTTGGCCTGTTTCGAGAAATATTCCTCATCATTGTGCGGATCCATGTACCTGAAATAATATCCGCTCGATCCGGCAAACCCGGGCATGGTATTGGTTTCCATGGGATAGCCGTCTTCAGTTTTCCAGTTTGCCGCCCGTGCCAGTGGTGGTTCACCGGTTTCAGTTGGCAGGAATTTATCAACCGGAGGCAGCTCCACCGGAAGCTTTTCAACTTCCAAAGTATAAGGAATGTCGTTTTTATAGTAAACCGGGAATGGCTCGCCCCAGTATCGCTGACGGCTAAATATGGCATCGCGGAGGCGGTAGTTCACCTGACGTGTACCCAGCCCCTGTTCTTCAATGTAATCGATAATCTTCGGAATGGCTTCCTGAACATCCAGTCCGGTAATGATACCCGAGTTGATCATTTCGCCATCTTTGGCATCATACGAGTCATCCCATTCGCGTGGGTCAACCATGGTTTCGTTGGGGCGCTTCACTACCTGAATGATGGGTAACAGAAAATGTTTGGCAAAAGCAAAGTCGCGGCTGTCGTGAGCGGGCACTGCCATGATGGCTCCGGTTCCGTAACCGGAAAGCACATAGTCGGCAATGTAGATTTTCATGCGTTCGCCGTTAAGCGGGTTTATGGCCCACGATCCGGTGAAAACACCGGTAACGGTTTTCACCTCAGCCATGCGGTCGCGCTCTGAGCGGTTTTTGGCCCGTTCGATATACTCCCTCACCGGCCCTCTGTTTTGGGGTGATGTGAGTTTCATGGCCAGTTCGTGTTCCGGTGCCAGCACCATGAAGGTTGCACCATACAGCGTATCCGGGCGGGTGGTAAACACTTCAATTTCCTCTTTGTGGTCTTCAACCTTAAACTTAACGGAAGCCCCTTCCGAGCGCCCGATCCAGTTGCGCTGGATGTCCTTCACATGCTCAAACCAGTCCACACGATCCAATCCTTCGAGCAGCCTTTCAGCATAAGCTGTAATTCGGAGCGACCACTGGCGCATCAGTTTACGCTCCACCGGATGACCGCCGCGAACCGAAAAACCCTCACTAACCTCATCGTTGGCCAGCACGGTCCCAAGTGCCGGGCACCAGTTTACCATCATATCGCCGAGGTAAGCCAGGCGATAATGCATTAAGAGTTCCTGCTGCTCTTTTTCACCCAGGGCTTTCCACTCCTCAGCGGTAAAGGCATCGTGTTCATCGTGATGGGCATTTAAACCTTCGCTCCCCAGTTTTTCGAAATGCGCTACCAGGGCCTCAATGGGTTGGGCGCTGTTGCTGTTTTTATCGTACCAGTGATGGAAAAGCTGGATGAACGTCCACTGCGTCCATTTGTAATACTTTGGATCGCTGGTGCGGACTTCGCGATCCCAGTCGTAGGCAAAACCAATTTGGTCGAGCTGTTCGCGATATCTTTTAATGTTTTTTTCGGTGGTTACTTCAGGATGTGTCCCGGTTTGGATTGCATACTGCTCGGCCGGCAACCCAAAGGCATCATAACCCATGGGGTGCAAAACGTTGAAACCCTGCAGCATTTTGTAGCGTGCGAAAATATCGGAAGCGATGTATCCCAAAGGATGGCCAACATGAAGCCCGGCTCCCGAAGGATAGGGAAACATGTCGAGAATATAATACTTGGGTTTTTCGGAGTTGTTGTAAGCTTTGAAAGGTTTATGTTCGCTCCAGTATTTCTGCCACTTCTTTTCTATTTCCTGAAAATTGTAATCCATTTTCTGTTGTTTTATAAAAATCTAAAATCGAGCGCGAAAATAGCAAAAGTATCGCTATGCCCAATTTGTGTATTTTGTATTTTTCCTGAAATTAATATAGAATTAACCCGGCGAAAACCAGGGTTCTGTAACAGAGATGATTTTTGGTTTTGATAGTAAGTTCCACGGCAATTACAAGGGCTTCGAAAGACAAAGACCACAATTTTTTTCCAACCAATTATCTTGTAAATAATTGGTAAGCGGACTCTAAAACCAGAGCATTTTCTGTTAGCCAAAGAATTTCTGCTCGAGAAATTTCCTGATCAACAAACAACTTTTTATCCCAATTAACTTAACCCATGAATTCACAACCTAATTCTTTATCATCATCGAATTGAACGAATTAAACGAATTTTAGATCATTCGTATGGGTGTTGCTTTGTGTTCTGGATCACCACCAAAAATTGATCTAATAAAAATCCTTGCGGATTTTAGGTTAACCCCATTATCAGTGGACGTTTGTCGAAGCATTTGCTTCGATATACTATTTTTGTAGCAGATGCTACAAATAATTGTTTTTGGCAGTAAATACTGCCGAAATAGGATCAGCGGAATGAATATTCCGCCGCACGTTCCAACAATTGGATTTCTGTTTCCGAATATCGATTCTGCCACCGCTATTAACCTACCCTTCTTTCCTCCTCCGGCTGATCTCCTTCGTGATCAAACTCAGCTCCCGTCCGGTTTGGCCCTTTACCGAAGTGTTTTCTTCTGCCCTTCTTACCAGGTATGGAATTACATGCTTTACCGGACCATAAGGCAGGTATTTCGCCACATTGTAGCCGGCATGCGCCAGGTTGAAGCTGATGTGGTCGCTCATGCCAAACAATTGTGAAAACCAGATGCGCTGATCGTTTTTGGCAAGGCCTTTTTCCTGTATCAATTCGGTGAGGTACTTCGAGCTGTATTCGTTGTGGGTGCCGTTGAAGATGGATATCCGGTCGATGTTTTCGATGCAGTATTTTAGTGCAGCGTTGTAATCGCGGTCGGTGCTTTCCTTATCCGGCTGGATGGGAGAAGGATACCCTTTTTGCCGCGCCCTTTCCCGTTCTTTTTCCATGTAGGCGCCCCGTACGAATTTAGCGCCCAGGAAGTATTTTCCATCCACAGCCATTTGGTGAGTTTGCTTCAGGAAATCAAGCCGGTCGTGGCGGTACATCTGGAAAGTGTTGAATACGATGGCCTTTTCTTTGTTGAACTTTGCCATCATTTCCTGCACCACCTCATCAATAAAATTTTGAAACCATGAATCTTCTGCATCGATCAAAATTGGAATCTCGTTGTCGTAAGCAGATTGACACAAAGTCTCAATCCGGTTTCTAAATTGTTCAGCTTCATCCGATTCATTTTTTGTAAGCGCTTGCCCGGCGCTCACTTTTTCCAGAATGTTTGGGGTGGTAAAGGCTGTTGGTTTAAAAACGGCGAAGGGAATGTTAAGATCTTTGCCTGCATTCTTGATGGATTTCAGGGTTTCTATCAGCGCAGCTTTAATATCCTCCTCCGATTCTTTGCCCTCCACCGAATAGTCGAGAATGGCCTTCACGTTGTATTTCTCCAGGTCGCGAACGGTTGGCCCACACTCTTCAATAGTTTCTCCACCAACGAACTGCTTATAAATGGTTGGCTTCACAATCCAGTTAACCGGAATGTGCATTTTAATGGCCGACTGTGTAAATGATCCGCCCAGCTTCACCAGACTGTTGTGGGCCAGCGTTTTAAATAATAAATATGAACGCTTCAGGTCGTAATCGCTCTTGCTTTTAAATGCGATAGCAGTATTCTCAAAAGAAATCATAAAAGTCCAGTTTTCTGCAAAATTATCATAATAAGATAACACGCCGAACTGCTTGTATCACAATTATTTTTTTACTTTTGCACCCATTTTATTTGAACGGTTTAAAACTGGAAGAACAAATGAGTTCTAAGTACAAAGAATACAACAACTTAAACCTCCCAAAACTCGCTGATGAAGTGCGTGATTTCTGGAGCAGGGAGGATATATTTCACCGCAGCCTGAAAAACCGTGAAGGCCACGAGAAATTTGTCTTTTACGAAGG
>JAGYLT010000429.1 GCA_018400545.1 Bacteroidales bacterium | reverse complement strand
AGTCGATTTCGGTAAATCGCGTGGTGAGCCGTGTAGTCCAGTTTTCCAGGTCGCCTTCAAAAACGCCGCTTTCGATATTGGCTCCCGGCGATGCGATCACATTTTCATCTGCACCATAATAGTAGTAGAGCAATTCGGTTTCATCCTGATGCTGTAGTGCTGAGTTCAGGTCGTAAACCCCCAGATCAAATGAGAAAAAGCTTCCCGGTGCTCCCAGGCCCTGGGCGCTCATTTCAACGGATTCGATAAATCGGATCGGGCCAAAATCTGCGGTTGTATCTATGGTGATAATTAGCGAAACTGAATCTGCAAACCTGTCTTTATCTCTGACCACAAATGTCCAGTATTCGATATCAACCGGCGTTTTTGTGAATTTCTTATTTACTGTAAAGTTGGGGATATTCATGCTCGTATCCATAACCCGCTGTTGAATGAGCCCCGTTCCACTTCGGAGTGCTATCAGGTTGGTGAGGTTGTTCCCTCCTTTGGTAGCTTCGATGGTAAAATGCATCAGCTCGCCAAACCCAATTATCGTATCCTGGTTTATGCTTCCGGATCGGTCAACAAGCTTTATCGAAGGAGGGCTGCCCGGATTTTCATCCTTTTCGCAGCCTGTTAAAACCAGAATAGCAATAGCTAATATCATCAAAAGCTGCAATAATTGATTTATCCGATATGTGTCACCAAACATATCGCTAATCCATTGATTTAATGTGCGATTAGTTTTCATAATAAATTATCTGGAAAATTTCGAAAGGAATTTTGTAAAGATATTGGAAATGCCGGTGCCCAGCAATCCGCCGGCGAGGCCAAAACCAAACCAGGTTAGGAACGGTAAAATGTATCCGTGTTTAATAAAAGCTCCATAAAGATAACCCGTTGATAAGGAAATCATCAACCTGCTAAATGGAACGGTAATGTATGCAAGGCCAGCTATGACTGCCATAAAAACGGCTTTTTTGCGGAGGTTTCCACCCATCTGATACAAAACATCGAGCATCAGCCCGGGGAGCATATAATTAAATCCCATCATCGGATCTTTAAATCCAAATACCGGGAACAGCAATAGCAGGCCAATTCCGAGGGAAGAAATAGTAGATGCGAACCGAAGATTTGAGCTCATCCTGCCCATCAGCATCAATCCCATGAATTCGAGGCCGTGGTGGCCGGGAATGTTGAGCGGACTGCGAAACCGGGCATGCAGCAAAATCGCAATGATGCCAATGCCGGCCAAAAACAGCACTTCTAACAACAGCCCGAGATTGCGGCTATGAGTGAGATCGGATATACTCCTTACTTGCAACTTTCCAGTTTGTTTTTCCATTTTCATCAAAAAACTTTTCAATAATCAGTGTTACTTTATGGTGTTTCAAAACCGGCCTGAACCAGTCGTGAATATAGATTTTTCCGTCGCCAAGATAATGCTTTTCCAGCCTGATCAGAATCTGCTCGATGCCAAATTCCCTGCGCAGTTCGCTGGGGGCATAATATCCGGGCGTCAGGTCGCGCAGCTCTTTTTTCTTTCGCAGCCAGATAAAGCGGCCATCGTTCCCGTATTTCCTGAGCCCTACGGCGGCCATTGCCCCAATAATGCCATCATGCCCACCGGTGAGGCCTTCCAGGTAAAGACTTTCAAATTTTCCTGCTATTTCAATCGCTTCCTGTTTGGTCAGCAGTTCATACTTTGCCCTGTTGCCCCATTTTAATACCAGTTTGGGAACATCTCCATCATAGGCTATGCAAAGGCCGACATCTGATCCTTCCGGTGCAATTTCCAGTAAAAAACTGCGGCAAAAGGCTTTCAGATGTTCAACATCTTCTGTTTCCACAAGCAGGCATGCCGAGCTGTTTTGTGAGGTGTACCGGATGGCGGGATGTACATAATTCTGGTGGCGGGTGATTCCATGCACTGTTCCGATTCCGGCATCTTCAAGCTTTAGCGCCAGCTGCCGCGCATGGAAGCCTGTTCCGCGCGATTCGGTGGTATCGGTATCGTCTATGCCTACCAGGTATTTCATTGCCATTTTTTTAGGTGGCAAAGCTAAATTTTTTCGGGGATTTTGGTGGGGGAGTGAGAATTTGTGGGGGATCATTTTTAAAATGTAAAAAGCTGCCCGGGTGAGAGGGCAGCTCTTTTATGTTGGTTTGACGCTTGAGGGTCCTTCGGACGATTCAAGGTCTCCAGACTT
>JAGYLT010000428.1 GCA_018400545.1 Bacteroidales bacterium | reverse complement strand
GTATCTATCAACTTACCGGTTCCGAAATAAATCATTCACATCATATTCTTAACCAAATTCACACAAATGGAAGATTACAACAATGCACTCAAGGAATGGATTGACGATGAAAAAGCAGCCGTTGAATTCATTCATGTTGCCGGAAAATTATGGTTCGATAAATCCATTGAGTTGATCATGTTGCGCAGTCAGCTCATCGACCGTGGACCGGCGAAAGTCCTGAATAAACACGTCAGGGCAGAAACCATTTTAAAAAAGCCTGTAAAAATTCAGGATTCATTGCTGTTGGCCAAAGCCATTTTAACCGAAGATGTTGCTCCTGCACGTATTGACATGGGTAGGCTCAATTCGGAATGGACGGATGAAAAGGCCAATTACAGCAATGCAACCGATTTTATCAAAGGAAAACTGAAGGAATTTATCGGAGCACCCCCAAGGAGCACCCGTGTTCAGGATGTTGTGCTTTATGGCTTTGGCCGGATTGGCCGGCTCCTGGCCCGCGAGCTGATTAAAATTACCGGAAACGGTTCTCAACTTCGGCTTAAAGCCATCGTAACCCGGAGCAATAAGCCGGAGGATATCCGAAAAAGAATTTCGCTGTTCAGAAAGGATTCGGTGCATGGAAATTTTGCCGGTGTAGCCAACGAGGATATCGAAAACAGTTGTTTCCGCATTAACGGAAATATCGTACATATGATTGCAGCCAACAATCCCGAGGATGTGGACTATACAAAGTATGGAATCGAAGATGCATTAATCATCGATAATACCGGTGTTTGGCGCGACCGCGAAGGGTTGTCCAGGCATCTCAAAGCCAAGGGTGTAAGTAAGGTTCTGCTGACTGCTCCCGGCAAAGGCGACATTCCCAATATCGTTTATGGCGCCAACCAGCGTGAACTTGACCTTGAAAAGGATAACATTGTTTCGGCGGCATCCTGCACCACAAATGCCATTGTACCGGGTTTGATTGTACTTGAAAACGGGCTCGGCATCAATAAAGGACACATCGAAACCATTCATGCCTACACCAACGACCAGAATCTGCTGGACAATTACCACAAAAAATCACGCCGCGGACGCTCCGCCCCGTTAAACATGGTTATCACCGAAACCGGAGCAGGAAGTGCAGCAGCCAAGGTTATTCCAAAACTAAAGGGTAAAGTTACCTCAAATGCAGTTAGGGTTCCAACGCCAGATGTGTCGCTTGCCATCCTTACCCTTGATGTAGAAAAAGCTACAACGGTTGAGGAAGTTAACAACCTTTTCCTGGATGCCGCACTCAAAGGCACACTCATCGAGCAGATACGCTACAGCAACTCCACCGAGTTTGTTTCATCCGATGGGATCGGCGATTCGTGCGCCTGCATTTTCGACCAGCCGGCAACCAAAGTATCAGAGGATGGTAAAACCGTGATAGTTTATCTATGGTATGATAATGAATTCGGGTACACTTCTCAGGTTGTACGTCTTGCCAAGCATATCGGCAGGGTGAAAAGTTACAGGTATTATTAAAATATCCGGCGAAATACACAGATTCCATACGGAAACGATGAAAAGGGAGCAAATTGATTTGTTCCCTTTTTTATGTAACATTTTCAGACCGGAGATTCCCCAAATGCTTTTAACTGAAATCATTCTGTTGGGTTAATAACTTGATAGCAAATTACCGGACGTCCATCTATTTATTGGTGTATCTTTGCATCCCATAACAAACTGAATACATTTATTATAAAACTGAATTCGGGAAATACAAAATAGTTATGGGCAAAACCAAATACATCTTCGTCACCGGTGGCGTGACATCCAGCCTCGGAAAAGGCATCATCTCAGCATCTCTCGGTAAGCTGCTTCAGGCAAGAGGCTTTTCCGTGACCATCCAAAAGCTCGATCCCTACATCAATATCGATCCGGGAACGCTGAATCCCTACGAACATGGCGAATGTTATGTTACGGAAGACGGGGCCGAAACCGATCTGGACCTGGGCCACTACGAGCGTTTTTCAAATTCACCCACTTCGCAGGAAAACAATGTAACCACCGGGAAAATCTACCAGGCAGTAATTAACAAGGAGCGCCGCGGCGATTATCTGGGTTCTACTGTTCAGGTTATCCCGCACATCACCGATGAGATAAAATACCGGGTTAAGCACTTGGGAAACAGGGGCAATTATGATTTTGTAATTACCGAGATCGG
>JAGYLT010000427.1 GCA_018400545.1 Bacteroidales bacterium | reverse complement strand
GCGCAATCGGTATAGCCATCGCCGAGGAACAGTAAGCCGTAATACCGCGAAGAAGCGCCGAATTCGATCACGTCGCTACTTTGATATCGCTCCCAGTCAAATTTGGCCAGACCTGCCATGATTAGCGTGTTCAGATCGATGGTTTTGATGATGACGATTTCGAATTTCCCGTCCATTGGGTTGCCATCAATGTTGATGGGCACGCCTGTTCCGTATTTGCGGGCGTTGCAGATGCCGATCATGATCCCCTCTCCTTTGATGGTGTCATCCTTGTGTTTAATGGTAAATCCGATCGGTTCCATCCGGCGAAGTTCAGCAATAAAATATTTGGCATAGGTGGCCATGCCGCGGTTTTCATCTTTGGAATACGCTTCCACGATGCGTGCGTTGATGCCCACATCCCCGATGTGAATGGAATGGTGTTTGTCATTTACCGCAAGCATATCCAGTCCGGCCATAATCTGCGACACCACTGCATCTTTAAAAGCTTCCAACGGCTCCGGGTTAACGTTGAGTTCGGTGGCCAAACCATTGGCCGAGCCGAGCGGAACGATGCCCAGAGGGATTTGCCGGCTTTGGAGCGCAGTGGCTGCCAGAAGTATGGTGCCATCGCCACCGGCAGCAATCACTCGATCAGGACCAAAATCTTCAATTGCAGTGTTTAGATTCTCAACATCATCTTTCCCGGTGGTTTCAAAAACCTTCAGGTTATATCCGTATCTTTTACACCAGGCCTTCGCTTCATCCAAAAAAATGGTTTTATCCTGGCCGCCTGAAATGGGATTGAGTATAAGCAGTATATTCATTTGCATTATTCTTTTTCGGAGGTTAAAGTAAGTTCGAGCAGTGATTCGAAGCTGGTTTTTTTCTCGTCGCCATCCCGGTAATACACTGCACCGGGCACAATTTGCCTGAGTTTTTCCCACATTTCCACCTGTTTTTTGCTTCGCTTCGAACGGGTTTGCCTGATGAATACATTGGCGATTCTTGAGGGAAACTCCCGGACTACCGACAGGTAAATTTCCATATCCCGCTGACCGTCGTCACCGAGGAGGTAAAACATTTTATCACCCGAATTGCGGATGATAAAACGGATGTGATTTATTTTATAATCGCGGCCTTTTTTCGGGCGAAATAATGTGAAAAGGTTAAGGTATGAAGTCAAAAAGAGGCTTCCTTCCGGAAAGCCATTAAACCGGATATAAGAAGTAAGCAGATTGAAAAGGGTGCTCTCACTTTTTGACACATAGAAAACCCTGGCGTTTTGTGTGCTGAACCGCTCAAATAGCGATCTGGTATAGCCAATTACTTTTCTTTTGTAGGGTGATGTTAATGCCAGCGTTTTGATGCGCCGCAGTGCATCGGAAGAATAGGAACGGAGAATGGTGTCGTCGATGTCGGAAATAACGTCGGAAGGACCTGGCGTTTGATTCATGAAAACCGGATAGTTTTGAACTATTTTAAGCAGCTCACCACTATTGGACAATCTTATTTCAGGTTCTTTTTGGTGATGGTTTTCAAGCAACAGGCTAAAGCTTCCCTGTGCTGTTGTTTTTGTTTGGTAAGCCTGATCATCAAATCGGATTTCAATGGGCAGATGGGCGGCAACAGGAATCAAATAGGATTTGGCGACCTTAACCAGGTTTTTCAGCCGGCTCACCTTTCGGCTGTAAAGCGAAGGGGTCTTTTTTAGTACAACCCCGTTTACCAGAGTCTTTTCATGAAATTGTATGATGGATAATTGCCAGACGACCGGCATGTTTTTCCTTTCTGTTTTAAGTCTTACAGTTGTTTTGTTTTTTGCAAAATTAGAAACCTGAATATAGAACGCAAGATTTCAGGATGTTAATGTTTTTTAATAGAGATCCCGGCGTTCGGGGATTCGGGTTGGCAGAAAAGTAAAGCTCAAGGTATTCAGGCGGTTTTGACATTTTGATTCCTTGCGCCAATGGCATTCTTTTTGGGACAGCAAAAAGGAAAAAAATGCCACTAAGGCACGAAGACACGAAGGATTCACGAAGTTTTGAATCCGGGAATCCCTAACATGTTCGAGCGAAGCTCGCCACCAACAAATATTTGTGAAAATTTTAAGGTCAGTTGAATGTACAACCTGGTATAGCCTGTCCCGCCATTACGCATAGCCGTCAGGTTAAGGATAAAGATAAAAAAACCCGGGACAGGAAGTACCGGGTTCTA
>JAGYLT010000426.1 GCA_018400545.1 Bacteroidales bacterium | reverse complement strand
TATCTGGATTTCAATACTACTCATTACTGGAAAGTTAGAACTGTTATTGACGGTAACTTTTCTGAATGGTCAGAAACCAGAAGTTTTACAACGTTTGAAAAAATTGTACTGGATAAACCAAACAACGGATCGAATAACCATGAAGCTACCGTACAATTAAAATGGAGAAGAAATATTGGCGGAACAAACAATCCACTTTCCGGATTTACAAAATTCCAGATACAGGTTTCACGCAATTTCAATTTTGGATACTTCAACAGGGAATTTACGAGTGAGGAAAACTTACACGATGTGGCACTATTTGATGAATCTACCGGATGGATAATTGGCGAGGCCGGTTCTTTATTTGAAATTACCGAAGGTGAGGTAATTCCGAATAATGCATTTGAAGGAAGCAGCGCTAACTTAAAAGACATCGCGTTTTTAAACGACCAGCATGGCTACATTGTTGGAAGTGGAGGTTTTGTAGCTGAGTTTACCAACAATTCCTGGAGCTTACTTGAAGATGAGCTTCTGGAGGGTGTTAATTTCAACTCCGTTTATATTGCCGATGAGAATACAGCATGGTTTGCCGGTGATGAAGGTGTGATTGTAATTCTGGAAAATGGTAACTTCGAAAAACAATATCTTGAAATCGTATTGGATAACGGGAACGGAAATGATACACTAAGGCCCAACATCAATGCCCTTGCCTTCGAGGGTTCATCGGGTTATGCAGTCGGAAGCCCGGCCAACGATACAATCCCGGGATTTTATCTTTATAATGGTACGGCCTGGTCTTTGCCGTTTTACAATTCAACAGGCATCAGCACCGATGTCATCAACGATCTGCATATAGTCAGCGAAAATGATATTTGGGCTTGCGGTGAAAATGGAACAATTTTACTACTCGCTGTAAACACCCTCACAGAAATTGAAAATGATATTGAATTTGAAGATCATTTATTTTCAGTATCCCGACTGAATGAACACATACTTTTTACTACCGTTGAAGGTCATATTCTATCCCACAAACCATTTTTCGGTGAGTGGGAAACAGTGCCTTCTACCCTATCCGGAGATTTGTTTGGCGCCGTAGTAAGCGGCGAAAATCTTATTGCTGTTGGTGAAGGTGGAGCTGTTCTTACTTACGACCCAACCATTATGCCTTTCGAAAACCCTTCATGGGATATTTATAAAACCTTCCAAATATCAACTGACGACACGCTTGCACTGTCAAACATCTACTTCAAAGAAATCTATGCCTGGAGAATGCGTGCCGTTCATGATCAGGATGAATCTTCGTGGAGTGATGTATGGCTTTTTAGCAATAAAGGTCAGATAACACTGGATAAGCCGGCCAACAACTCGGCACAGGAAGATCTATCCTTCGACATTAGCTGGAAAGCGTTTAATGGTTGCACAGAATATGAATATCAGGTACATCCTAACGAGTCATTCAGCAATGCAGTTACTTTTATTACTCCTAATATCTCGGCAACAGTACCAAAGCTGCTTTTTGGCCATGATTATTATTGGAGAGTAAAAGGACTAAATCAGCGTGATACAAGCGATTGGTCAACAGTTTGGAAGTTTTCCACTCCCAATGCTGTAGCACTTTTAAGCCCTGCCGATGGCCTGGATAGTTTAGACCTGAAACCATTATTGCAATGGGACCAAATAAGAGGTATCACCATGTACAATATTCAGCATGCTGATAACGAAGACTTTGAAGATGCTATCAGTTTTTATCAGGAAACTGACGATACTCAAACTGCGCCTTCTTACCGGCCATTTAATAACCTGAATGAAGAGACCCAGTATTTTTGGCGTGTCAGAGCCGTTACTCAACAAGATACCAGCGATTTCAGTCCCGTTTGGTCATTCACAACCAGGGGGCCTGTTGGCATCAACGAATTATTCAACGATCAGAATGTGGCGATTTTCCCAAATCCAGCTTCTGAAAATGCGGTGTTAAACATCACCATGACTGAGCCTGAGACTGCAATGATGCAATTATCGGATATTACCGGGCGGGAAGTTTTCTCGGAAGAGTTGCGGTTATCTGCCGGCACGAACAGCATCGAACTGGATCTTCAAGGCTACACTAAAGGTGTTTATTTTGTCAGCATCAGCAATGATAAAAACATCTTTACCACAAAATTAATTATCAAATAGCACAAATATCTGGCACAAAAAAAGCCGCTCCTGTAATGGAAGCGGCT
>JAGYLT010000425.1 GCA_018400545.1 Bacteroidales bacterium | reverse complement strand
TCCAACAGCTGTTGAAAAAATTTATTCTGATACAGATTATTTTGAATAAAACTTCCATTATTAACTCCATTGTAACCTACTGCAATGATATTATTCCAAAAAATATTGTTGATTACCGTTACTGATTCCATATTGATTTGCAACCCGAAACCATCATCATCACTGCCGTTACCAATAAAAACATTTTCTTTTATAACGGCATCGCCCCATCCTCCCAAATCGGAGAATGTCATTCCGTAAAATCCTTGTTTCACGATATTTCCCTGATAAACATTGTTAACGGATCCCGGGGTGAAATTCAACACACTCATGTTGTCGGAAATACTCTTCTCGAAAAGATTGTATTTTACCTCAACATTCGACGGGCTGATCAATGATAAACCTGTGTAGTTGTGATAAAAGCGGTTGTGCCTGATTTTCATATTTTCGCTGAACTGACATTCCAATCCCTTTGATGCCCTGAAGAAATGTGCATATTCAACCACCAGGGGGTCCTGCTCCGGCGTGCCACTTACGGTAATTCCACGCCAAAACCATTCCTGGTTGCCGGTGTAGTTCGGTACCAGGTAAACAGTATCGTTTTCCTGTCCCGAAATGATTAGTTTTCCATTTTCGAGCACATTCAGGCCTCTGAGCTGGTTAAAGCGAACTTCTGTACCTGCCTGGATCTCAAGCTTGATATTTGCCGGAACAATCACATCCTCAACAACCACGTAAGTAAAATCGCTCGTCCAAACAGTGTTGTATTGAATTGTTCCGCTAACCTCAATAATTGTTTGTGCCTGAATGCCAATAGTTAGCACCATCATAAGCTGGGCCGTCAGCAGCAACCTTTTCAAATATTTTGGTATGTGAAATTTAGTAATCAGCATTTTTATGATCTACAGATAATAAAGCAGCCCAACCCGCAACCCAATGCCATACATTTTCCGCTCAAGCGGGAAGGATTCCACAAATTCGTTGAGATATTGTTTGTAAAATAATTCGCCAAAAATATCGGACCAGTTGGTGATTTTGTAAGAACCGCCAATTCCGGCCGACCAGGCCAGTGTTGTTTTTGTAAACTGGTCCTTATTTAGCTCCTCAGCCGGGTAGCCTTCCTTATCCAAAATCGTGGTGCCATCAACCCAGACAGGCATTCCTACATCAAAACCAAGACTGCCGTAAAACGAGGCATCATCATTTGTAATAAATTTATAACCTGCTCCAAGGTGAAATTCCACTAAACCGGTTTGGTTCATTCGGTCGTAGTCGCGTGTGTTTTGTTCAAGCGGCATCCAGCTTGAATCCGTCACGAAGATGTAGGTTGTATCGGTTTGCTCTACTGTGTAGTAAATGTCCAGGGTATCAACATCGAAAAACCCACCGGTAGTGGAAATGTCCGAATAGGAAAATTTATGCGAAAATCCGGTGAGTTTCAATCCGGCATCAAAACTAAATTTCTGCAGATTATATCTGATGTTTGTTCCCAACGAAAAATTTCTGAATGAAATGGATTCGGTATCTTTAAATTTGTCTGCATCACTCATACCTTCCGGATTTTCAGTATAGCGATAGCCGGCAAGCATTTGGGCATAAGAAAAAGATACCGCCCAGCCATTTTCTCTGTCGGGTGCGAGGCGAAATACATTTTTTAAATCCTTCACGGTTTGGGTTTTTCGTTTTTGTGATTTGGGCTCATCAACAAACACGGTGTCTTTTATCACAAGGGTATCTGTTTTTGTAATCACTTTTTCCATGAATACTGTATCAGGATAGGGAACAGGAATTTCGATATACCGGATAATGGTGTCGGGAGTAGGGCTTTTTTTTACCTGGCCTGCCGGCGCTCCAATCTGTCTTTCTCTTTCAGCCTTTGCAGACTTCCCAATGTTATATGCGGTGGGAGGTCGTCCCTGTGCTGCTTCCCTGGCGAAAACAACCCAGTGATTCCCCAACTTCTGATAATCATGATTGGTTTGGGGCAATAGTTCTTTAAAGATTTCTTCGATGGTTTTTTGAGTTGCAGAATAAAATATACGCTGGTTAAAAGAAGAGTCAGAAGCATTGAAACTGATGTTTACAGATGGGTAACCTGATAAACGTACGAGGAACGCTCCCAACTTTTCATTTTCGGCAGCAATGGAAATTTGTTGTCCTTCCCCGTCCTGGGCATTTCCCGCCAAAAGAAAAAGCAACAAAAAAGAGATCGTAGAGAAAGAAATGATAAGA
>JAGYLT010000424.1 GCA_018400545.1 Bacteroidales bacterium | reverse complement strand
GTTGTTTGCTGAAGATCCAACAGCGCATTGTATGCATTTACCCGTCCATATCCGGTCTGATTATCAAATCCGGGTGTTCCCATGTCAACACTTGTATTTTGCATCAATGTCCTGATTTCATCATTTGTTAAGTTGGGGTCATAGGATAAAATCAGGGCTGCAACTCCCGCGGCATGAGGGCAGGCGGAGGAGGTTCCATTGAAAAATGGCGCATAATCGCCATCACTGTAACCCGCTCCACCTGTAATATCAGTGGTGTAATTCCGGGTTCCGGGGGCCATAAAATCCAGGTCGCTGCCATAATTACTTCCCCACCAGTCTTCACCATCGCAACTTGATGGATTTTTACGTTCATCACAAGGGCTATGGGCTCCAACACAAATAACGTTGGGAAATACTGCCGGCGACCGGGGGTTTGTTGTGAGGTCCTGGTTATTATTACCCGCCGAAGCAAAGATGGTACAACCCAGGCCAAAGGCATAGTTACAGGCTGTTTCGGCAATGGTGTTATACCCAGCACTACTCAAACTCATACTTAAAATATCAGCACCATTATCGGCCGACCAGGTTATTCCATCTGCAACTTCCCACCACGTGCCACCGCCATCCTCCATAACCTTGAGTGGCATAATTTTTACATTCCAGGCAATTCCGGCCACACCGGTACCATTATTGCCGGCTGCCCCAACAATTCCTGCACAGGCGGTTCCGTGTGCATCGTTGCCACTTGGGTTGGGATCATTGTCATCGTTCACAAAATCGTAACCGGCTACCAAACGGCCTGCAAATTCAGGGTGACTCGTATCTACACCATCATCCAAAATACTAACAATAACATCACTGCTTCCTGTAGTTATGTCCCAGGCTTCCTGCATTCCCAGATCAACTCCGGGAGTTCCAACCGGATTACCGGTATTATATTGAACAGCCTGGCCGGTATTGTTCAGTGCCCATTGCTGATGGTACAAAGGGTCGTTTGGCACCGCAGTGGTGTACGCCATATAATTGGGTTCAACTACTTCGACCTCTTCAAGTGTGGCAAGCTGTATCATGGCCGCCTTCAAATCCGTGCCGGTAGGTAAATCCACAAGATAATACCGGAGTAACCCAAAAGATTCCTTTTGCGCCGTATTAACATCTTTGTTCTTATCAAACATCTGCTTTAGCCGGATGACATTTAATGCCGACAGTGCAGCATTTACCTTTTGAAAGGGAGAATTAAAATTCCCATCGGTTAAATCGAGTTTGTGGTTGAATTGAACGATCAATTGATCCGGGACAAATTCAAATTCTCCGAAGTTGGAGATATGATAGTCCAACAGCTCCGCTTTTGAACTTGCTGAATTCACGCTTTGGCTTTGAGCCGTTCCAACAAGAAATAAAAAGACTAACAAATGTAAGTATCTAAACATCATAATTTTAAGTATTTAATGAATTTCAATTGCAAATAATGTCCAAAGATGCCCCAATACAATCCCGGATACTGTTAACGAACTGTTAATTGTAAATCAGGGAATTATAAAAAAATGAAAAAGTTATGAAAAAGTTAACACAAACGCTCATCGTGGTTTCTCTGTTTATTTCATGCATTTCATGCGATAAGGATGATGATCCTGAGGTTGCATTATATACGAAAAATGATGCATCCAAACTGGTTGTAAAAACCGTGACCACCAATCTCGGTACAGGCCTCAAAGATTTATATACAGACTGGTTCACCGATTCCGTTTCAAGGGCTGCCTTTTGCCGGGATTTTACCCATTCTTCAAGGTTTATGGATGACAATAGCGGATATATATTTGTGGAAAGTGTGAGCGGCTTCAACATTTCCCACCCCGAAAATCCACAACTTGAGGGCACCTCCACCCAAAAATTACCCTCATCAAAAACCGGACTGATCCACTCATTAAAAAAGCTGTCCAAAAAGTTGACACTTTCGCAGTTGGAAAATCAGTTCAACTGACAGGACAGCCTTAAACAAGTCTATAACTTTAGAACTCCTGGCCTGATGTTGGCTGTCAGGTAGTTATGAAAACCTGTTCGCAAATTGTAATGGTGCGAATTTGTAATCTCTTAAATTTACCTCTCAGGAATAGGTTGCCCGCGCATCCAGGGAGCGCCGGCATCCATAAGGGATTGTTCGATGTCGGGAATCGTTACTGATCTGATTTCCTCAAATGCTGTCCTGATCTCTTCAAATTCTTCAGCAGCAATTTC
>JAGYLT010000423.1 GCA_018400545.1 Bacteroidales bacterium | reverse complement strand
AAATGGCAGAAAATGAGTTGAAAGATACTAAAGGGAGCAAACCGTTGAAAATCAGAACACCCGGAATTTATCCCGAGACTTCGGGAGGGATGGGGTAAATTCTGATTTTCAACATTAATAGTTTTCCTGCAACCACTAAATATAGTCGATAATAGCAACCAGTTAGCCAGTGCGCAGGAAAGTCTCCTCCTTGAGGAGGAGATTTAGAGGAGGTCTAAAATGAACTTTTCTCCCCACCTTTCCTTTTAACGATAATCAAAATATAACAATTGACCAATAGAGATATCCACCATATTGCTGATCAGTGATTTGCGGCCAAAAGCTGGAAACCTTTCAAATTCCAGAAAGATGTCAGGCGGGCATTTTTGCAGGGAAAACACGGCTTGTTGAATGCTCCCACCGGCAGTGGTAAAACCCTGGCATGGTGGATGTCCATTGTTTTGGCTAACATCAGGGAAAACCCTGAATCCTGGCAGCGACCCCGGAAAACAGGACTGGTTGTATTGTGGATCACTCCCCTAAGGTCGCTTTCGGCTGAAATCAGGAAAGCTGCTACGGAGTTTGGTGAAGAGATTGGTGCCCCGCTGCAAATCGACATTCGTACCGGGGATACCAGCCCTTCGGCCAGGGCTAAACATTAACGCAATATGCCGGCCCTGCTTATTACCACGCCAGAGAGTTTGCATGTTTTACTGGCGCAAAAAGGCTATGCCAAAATGTTTGCAGGGCTTAAGGCAGTAGTTGTGGACGAATGGCACGAATTGCTTGGCTCGAAGCGGGGTGTGCAGGTTGAACTGGCAAGGCTGCGCGAAACGCTGATCCGGATCAACAACCAAAGAGTTATTATCCGCCGGCCCGAAAAACCCACACCGTTTGCTTTTCCCATTATGGTTGACCGGCTTCGCGAAAAGCTTTCTTCAGAAAAACTGGAAGACCGGATTAAGCGGATGACCATTCAATTTGAAAAGTGAAACGGGTTTTTTTTGATATCCGTGATATTATGGGAAAAATTGCTGTACATTTGCCTTTATTAACCCAATGTCATTAAAAAAGTAATGAACCGTGTATTCCGAATCATCGGCGGTATACTTCTGGCAGCCCTTGTCATTTATCTGGTATGGCGCTTTTCGAATATTGTTACCTATGTTTTTATTTCTGTTGTTCTCTCACTGATTGGTCGCCCGCTGGTGATGCGGTTTAACCGGATACGGGTTGGCAAAGTTCATATCCCGAATTCCTTTAGCGCCCTGCTATCCCTGCTGGTATTGCTTATGGCCGTATTAACTTTTTTGGGGATTTTTGTCCCGCTCATTGCAGCCCAGGCTAATGTAATCACCGATATCGATTTCACACAACTGGGACATTCCGTGCAAAAGCCATTGCAGGAGCTGGAGGCCATCCTGAAGCAATACAACATGCTGGAGGGTGATGAAACCATCAGGCAAATCATTGCCGATCAGTTGAATACGATTTTGAATTTCGCTTCATTTTCCGATACCGTTTCCTCAATTGTTGGCGTTACAGGTTCTATTTTTATCGCCACTTTCTCCATTCTGTTTCTCACTTATTTTTTTATGAAGGATGCCTATCTGCTGGATGAATTGCTTGAAAATCTCACACCAGTTAATTATCAGCATGAAGTAAATAATATTCTGATGCAGACTAAGCGACTGTTAAGCCGCTATTTTATCGGGCTGCTGATTGAGCTGACCACCATGGTGACGTTGCTTAGCACCGGACTTACCATATTCGGTGTTAAAAATGCCTTGCTCATTGGGTTTTTTGGTGGCATGATGAATGTGATCCCTTATCTGGGCCCGGTGATTGGCGCAACAGTAGGGATGCTTTTGGCCGTTGTAACAGCATTGAGCACGGGCATGTACAGTGAAGTTTTTCCGCTGATATTTATCGTTTTGGGTGTGTTTGCCGGTTCCAACCTGATCGATAATATTGTGTTGCAACCCCTGATCTACTCCAGCAGCGTGAAAGCGCATCCGGTAGAAATTTTTCTGATTATTTTAATTGCCGGCAGCATGGCAGGGATTCCGGGAATGATCCTGGCCATCCCGTCCTATACGGTTTTGCGCGTAATTGCCAAGGAATTTCTGAGCCAGTTCAGAGTTGTTCAAAAGCTCACTAAAAATATTTAACACCTTTTATAGTTGTTACACTGTCTGCTTTTTCTTATATTTGTAGTTCTAACACTAAAAATTAAAAAACAATGGCAAATTCAACAGGAAAT
>JAGYLT010000422.1 GCA_018400545.1 Bacteroidales bacterium | reverse complement strand
CTGATGTTTTATCTTTTACCGAAATTATTCCCAGCAGCATGTGCTCGATGGAAACAAACTCATCCCCGAATTCCTTAAGAAACGACATAGCTTTTTGCAATGCGGTATTTGCATCGGACGAAAGATAAACCTGCCCGCCCGTTTGTTTGGGAAAACCACCAATGATCTTTTCCAGATCGGTGGTTAGCATATTCATATCCACATCCAGTTTTTTAAGCAAAACCGGAATCACATTTTCGTCGGCTGCAAGGATTCCTTTTAAAAGGTGGGCGGTCTCAATCTGGGGATGCTGACTTCCCTGCGCTAATTCCTGCGCCTTTTGCACAGCCTCCTGGGCTTTTATCGTGAAATTATTAAAATTCATTTTGATTCTCCTTTCGTTTTTTTAATTGCGATTTTTCTTATCAATAAATCTGCCATGGCTCCAATCCATTATTTAACTGAAAATTTGTCAGCTAAATCACTCATTTACAATGACTTTATGTCTGACCAACCAAGTAGAAAAGTCTTACATCTTCAAATTCAATACTTTCTGAAATCTATTAGACTGAAATATTTTCAGGTTGCTGCAATAAATCAGGAATCTTTGCATTGAAATGGGAAACCCAATGCATTGAATCAAATCGGTAAAAACACAGTAGTTATAGGTGCAAGCCCGCGTCCTTACAGGTATTCGCACACTGCCGTCAGGGAGCTGCAACGATTTGGCCATCCGGTTACGGCTATCGGACTCCGGGAGGATCAAATTGGAAACATACCCATTTTAACCGGTTTCCCTGACGTTGAAAAAGTGCATACCGTAACCCTTTATGTGGGACCAAAAAAACAACCGCAATACTATGACTACATCCTGAAACAACTGGCCCCCAGGCGCATCATCATGAATCCGGGAGCAGAAAACAACGAATTACTGGCCATGGCTGAAGAAAAAAATATCGAGGTGGTCGAAAACTGTACTTTGATGATGCTGGCGCACGGAATGTATTGAAGCAGTTTTCAAATTGTTGAATAATCTATATTTTCGCAGCCGAATTAAAAACAGCATGAGCATACCAAAATACAGCAGCAACTTTTTTTCTATCCGGATTTTTACACTGTCTCTGGCTTTTTTATTATTGACGCCTGTCATCCTGATGGGTCAGGAACCACAGCTATTAGATACAACGAGGGTTTGCAATGCGGACAGCACGCTGCTTGATGCCGGTGAGGGTTTTCAATTTTACCAGTGGAGTACTTCTGATACCACGCAAACCATTTGGGTTTTTGAAAATGGAGTTTACGATGTAACTTGCATAACTGATACGAATACTGTATTTTTTGATACAACGCAGGTATTTTTCCAAAATGCCTACATCGACATGGTAGATACTGTTCTTACCTGTTATAAATATCCTGTAACGCTTTGTGCTGAGCCGGATACGCTGATGTATCAATGGACTTCAAACGATCCTGATCTGTTTATCGAATTTGACACCGCAGCCTGCGTGGACGTGATCCCGAGGCTGGACACTACTACAGTTTATGCGAATATTACCGATAGCCTTGGAATCATTACCTGTGTTGACAGTGTTCAAATCTGGTTGTATCCGCGGATGCATTTCGATGAAGTTAACCAGATCAATACCGGATGCCCTGGAACATGCAAAGGACAATTGCAGGTGATTGTTTCCGGAGGGCTCCCGCCTTACGAATATGAATGGCCAACAGCAACTCCTGTTCAGCGTGATTCGATTGTTTTTGGGCTCTGTGAGCAGGAGTACCAGTTTACTGTGGAAGATGAGTACATGTGCGTCCGCGATACAATGATTCCGGTGGAAGTTTTCGACATGCCTGAGGTAGAAATTGTTCGCGATCCGGAGGATGAGATTTACATCCAGAACCCGGTGGTAAACTTCTCGTTTGTAAATAAATCCGCCGACAGCATCCAGGTGATCGACTGGAACTGGGACTTCGGCGACAGCACCTACACCAAGGAAGAAGCCCCTGTAAAAGTTTTCGACCAGGTGAGGGATTTCGATGTGTGGTTAAAATACACCACCGGTGATGAATGCATCGACTCAGTTTCGATGACGGTTACAATTGGCGAGGCCGAACTGACCGTTTACAATATGATCAGCCCGAACAGTGACGGAAATAATGATGTTTTCACCATTGAAAACCTGGAATATTACATTTCGAATAAACTGAAAGTTTTCAACCGGTACGGCAAACGCGTTTATTCACAGGATAATTATCAAAACGACTGGGGTGG
>JAGYLT010000421.1 GCA_018400545.1 Bacteroidales bacterium | reverse complement strand
TGGATTGAATCTGCTGCCACAACTTCTGCCGGATTATGCATACCAGATCAACGTTTACAACGAGGTTGATTTCACCTATCCATCCGCGAAATCCTCACAGCCGGAGCTTGAGCCCTACACACCTGCTCCTTTTAAAGGAGAAAATGTAGCGTGGAACGATGTAGTTAGTACAGGAAATCCACACTTTATTTCTATTCAGAAAGCAGCTACCGACGAAATTCAGATTGGCGACCTGATTGGTGTATTTAATAATGAAGGCCTCTGCGTTGGATTTACCGAAGTTACATCGCTGGATGAAAATCTTTTGGTAAATGCTTACGGTGATGATTTTACCACTGAGAATGAA
Organism: Bacteroidales bacterium; assembly: GCA_018400545.1. Next base: position 1,941 of record JAGYLT010000421.1, on the reverse strand, counting down.
ATTGACGGTCTGGAAGAGGGTGAGATGATGACCTTCAAGGTTTACAGGCCATCAATTGATGAGGAATATGCTGTTGAAGTTGCATGGAATGCCGCAATGCCAAACAGTGATGGTGCTTTTGCAGTGCATGGAATGTCGATGATTACCAGTTTCAAAGTTGGTTCGACAGATATTTCGGAAAGTCAACTGGCAAATGTTAGCATTTATCCGAATCCTTCAACAGGAATGTTCTACATCGAAGGACTGGAAGCTGCCACAACAGTTACCGTAACCAACGCCCAGGGTCAGGTGATCTTTAGCGATGATGTTGCAGGTAATGGTCAGCTTGATATGACAAAACAGCCAAAAGGTATTTACTTCGTCCGCCTGATGAGCAATAATGAAATGATGATCCACAAAGTGGTTCTTAAATAAATTATGATTTCAGTGTTTTTAAAACCTGCTTCTTCACGGGAGCAGGTTTTTTTATTTCAGCAAAAACATGCATTGGTTTTTTAGCAGAGATATTAAAGGGCAAACTTTTATCACTCCCCCCGATGAATCCAGGCATATTGCGAAAGTGCTTAGGATGAATACCGGAGATAAAGCTGTTTTTTCGGATGGAAACGGGAATCTTTTTTATTGTGAACTTCTTGATAATCATCCGAAACATTGCCGTTTTCTTGTTAATCGCAAAAAGACAATAGCCAAAAGTCGGGAATACCATTTGTATTTGGCGGTTGCACCCACCAAAAATATATCCAGGTTTGAGTGGTTTCTTGAAAAAGCCACAGAGATTGGTATCGATGAAATTACGCCCATCATTTGTGAACATTCCGAAAGGGTGAAAATTAAACCGGAGCGCCTGGAAAAAATTGCAATTGCAGCGCTTAAACAATCTCAGCAGGTTTGGTTGCCGGTAATAAATGAAGCTGTGACCTTCCGGGAATTTATCGGAAAAAGAAAAAAGACCGGTTTAAATTACATTGCCTGGGTAAACCCGGAGCATGATACATTGCTTAAACATGATTACGAAAAGGGACGTGATGCCCTTATCCTGATCGGGCCGGAAGGGGATTTTTCTGACAGCGAGATTAAATCAGCACTGGAACATGGGTTCAAACCAATAAGTTTAGGAGAAAACCGTTTAAGAACCGAAACGGCAGCCCTTGTGGCTTGCCATTCAATAGTTTTTCTAAATCAATAACATTTGTGCAATGAAAAGAAACATTTTTACAGTTTTAGCATTGATTGTCCTTTTTGCCATAGGATGCAAAGACGATGATGATGAACAACAGCCTGAACAGGAGGTGAAATATTCAGTAACCTATAAGGTTGACGTCTCCGGTGGTGAAGACCTCACTGTTAGTTTTAGTCAAAAAGATAACCAAATTAATCAGTTATCCGGAATTGTTACGCCCTGGGAACAGAAATTGGGTGAGTTTTCATCGGGAGATTCGGTGATTTTTGATATGAGTTTTAAAACCATTCAAAATCAGCAGGTATCGTATAATTATAGTATCGATGTTGAAAAAAGTAATGGTGAATATCTTACGGGGAACCAGGGATCACAAACCATTGCACCGGCAGATACATCATTCATTATAAACCGGGGCTGGGAATACAGGATACCATAAATAATTGCCTGGTACACCATTAAAGTCTTATCTGATATGCGTAAAAATCTGATGCCGGTAATATTTTCATTTTTATTTTTGAACCTGGCAGCACAACCTGAAAGTTTGCAAATAGCATTGCTGAAATATAACGGCGGCGGCGACTGGTATGCCGATCCCACCGCGTTGCCCAATCTGATCGCTTTCTGTAATCAACATATGAACACCAACATCCAGGATGAGCCTGCTACCATCGAGGTGGGCAGTCCTGAAATATTCAACTTCCCGCTGGTGCACATGACAGGGCACGGGAACATCGTACTGTCGGAGAATGAAGCGGTGAACC
>JAGYLT010000420.1 GCA_018400545.1 Bacteroidales bacterium | reverse complement strand
ATTGGGCACCAGTGTAAGCTTCACATCTTTTCCGGTAGTAGTTTTTCGCTTGCAGTTGTAACCCAAATGATATTTTACATCGCCCAGCAGGCCTTCGTCTTCATATTCTACGCCGGCAAATTCGGAAAAGATGTCGCTGTATTTTTTTCGCATGATGTTGGAAAGAACATTCAACCTCCCGCGGTGTGCCATTCCTATTATAAGCTCACCTGTTCCCAGTTCTGCACCCTTTTCCATTATGGCGTCAAGCGCCGGTATGATAGCCTCGGCCCCTTCGAGCGAAAACCGCTTCTGGCCTGGGAAACGCTTATGGATAAACTTTTCGAAGTTTACTGCACGGGCCAGTTTTTTCAGGATGTAAATCTTGTCTTCGTTGGAAAAGGATTGGGTGTTTTTGGTTCGTTCCATACTGGCGCGCATCCAGGCAGCCACCTCTACGGTGCGGATGTAGGTAAACTCTACGCCCACGCTTTTGCAATAGGTATCATTCAAAAAATCGATGATAGTGCGCAAAGTGGCTTCGCCGATCCCAATTTCGCGGCCTGCCGCAAATTTTTTATCCAGGTCTTTTTCGGTTAACCCGAAATTTTCAATATCGAGTGTTGGCAGATATTTGCGCCTTGTGCGAACAGGGTTGGTATGTGTGAATAGATGCCCCCGCTGACGGTAGGCATTGATGAGATTAATCACCTTAAACTCTGAGGGATAATCAACCCCGGGGTCTGCACCTGAATCGCTGTAATTGGTTCGGGAAAAATCAAATCCTTCGAAGAATTTGGCCCAGCTTTCATCAACAGATTCAGGATCAGATTTGTACTGTAGATACATCTCTTCGATGATGGCCGGATCTGCATTGCTGAGATATGAAAATTTATCCATGGGTTAAATGCTTGATTTGAACTGACAAAAGTACTGTTTTTTGTGTTCGGACGTCTTTAAAACAGCCCTGTTGTAAGGCTTTTTAATACCCTCTAAGAATTGATCATCAATAGATTAAAAGATTATGAAAGACTCATTCTAATGGCTTTTCATATTATTTAACATTTATATTTTGGGGCAATACTTCATTAGCCAACGGCATAGGCAGCTTTTTGCTGTATCACCATGCAATTATCAAACTGAATTTCTGCTAAATTTGTCAAAATTTTTATTGAATAAATTAACACCACTATCGAAATGAAAATCACGCAGTTATTAATTTTTGTAATCATTATGGCAATGATTTTTTCTTGCAGACAGACACCTGATTTTGATTATTCTGACTACGACAGTTATCCTGTTTATAATGGTGATGATCTTGAAGTACGCTGGACACCGGAAGCCACAAGTTTCAGAATCTGGGCTCCTACGGCCGAAGCAGTTATGCTGAGAATTTTTGACAGTGGAACCGGAGGTAAGGCTACTTCGGAATATCCCATGAAAAGCAGTGTTAACGGTACCTGGATGTATCGGGCAAAGGGAAATCTGCAAGGGAAATTTTATACTTTTCAAATCAAATATCAAAATGAATGGCTGGAAGAAACTCCCGGCATTTATGCAACAGCCGTTGGTGTGAATGGCCTGCGTGGTGCCGTTGTGGATATGGCCCAAACCAACCCCGAAGGCTGGAAAGACTACCGTCGTCCCGGCCAGGAGAATTTTAATGATATTATAATTTATGAGTTGCATGTGCGCGATATGTCCATCCATCCGCAATCGGGCATTCAACACAAAGGCAAATACCTGGGCCTGGCACAAACCGGTACGCTCAGTCCTGAAGGCGAAAAAACAGGTATCGACCACATCAAAGAACTTGGCGTTACGCATGTTCATATTCTTCCGGCTTTCGATTTCAAATCCATCGATGAAACGCGATTGGAAGACAATGTTTTCAATTGGGGCTACGATCCTGAAAATTACAATGTGCCTGAAGGCAGCTACGCCACCGATCCGTATGACCCTGTTTCACGTATTCGCGAGTTTAAAGAGATGGTAAAAGCATTGCACGAAAATGGTATTCGCGTCATAATGGATGTGGTTTATAACCATACAGGTAAAACCGAAAATGCCAATTTCAACCTGATGGTTCCCGGGTATTACTATCGCTTCAGAGAGGACGGCTCATTTTCCAATGCTTCAGGATGCGGTAACGAAACGGCATCCGAGCGGCCAATGATGCGAAAGTACATGATCGAATCGCTGAAACACTGGGTGAACGAATACCATATTGATGGCTTCAGGTTCGATTTGATGGGCATCCATGATATAGAAACCATGAACATGATCAGCGAAGAGTTGCATAAAATCGACCCAACA
>JAGYLT010000042.1 GCA_018400545.1 Bacteroidales bacterium | reverse complement strand
GATAAGCCAAAACATGATACATGCTTTTAAGGGTATCCCCCTTTTTGGTTTTGGCTTGTCCAAGTTGGGTATTCGTTATTTTTTAAAGCGTTATTCAGTTAATGGTGAAAAGCCAGATAGGTGTAAGTAAATCTGCAACAGACTATTCTGACTGACAGTTTTCGCAAATTGTTGAAAATATGCGATATCCGAAATCCAATGCCCGCCTCGCTGCGAAGCGTAGCTTCGACATCAACCAATAACCAATCAACCAATAACCAATCAACCAATCAACCAATCAACCAATCAACCAATATCCTTTTAGTAACAAACATTTTAAGAGACTTACAAGATTAAATTCACTCAACTTAAAAAACACCCATCACTGAAATTCTTTTTCGTGTATTTTCGCGGCTTTGCAGATGAACGCTACCAATCAAAAATACTGGGTGCTTACTGCCGACATGGGTTACGGCCATCAGCGCGCTACAGATCCGTTTGCCGGAGTTGCAAGATATCGCATCATCAATATGAACAACGATGTCTTTACGCCCAAAGCTGAGCAAAAGTATTGGGACAAAGTGCTTTGGGCATATGAGTTTATTTCAAGGGCTGCTAAAGTACCATTAATCGGGAGTATTTTATTCAGGATGCTGAATTCCCTGTTGCGGATTCCAAAACAAAATTCCGGTGTTGATTTCAGGAGGCCAACCTACCAGGTGAAACTGCTGAAACTGCAAATCAGGCGTGGGCTGTGCCGGGGTGTTGTGGATAAAATTAAAAACGAACCCGCTCCGGTAATCACCTCATTTTACGCACCCGCTATCGCTGCGGACATGGCCGGGATTCCGGATATTTTTTGCATCATTTGCGACAGCGACCTGAACCGGGTCTGGGTTTCTGACAAGCCGGATCAGACCAACATTAAATATTTTACGCCATGCCCTGAAGCCACCGAAAGGCTGAAATCGTACGGCGTTCCTGAAAAAAACATTGTTCAAACCGGATTCCCGCTTCACCCGGATCTTTCTGGTAGTAAAAACCTGGAGATTGCTAAATCTGATTTTTGTAAGCGGCTACACCGGCTTTTGCCTGAAAATAGAAGCGATATGGAGGTTCCGGATTTTTGTAAAGATTTTCTGAAAATGAATATTGTGAAACCTGACCCGCTTACCATTTCGTTTGCAGTAGGCGGTGCCGGAGCACAAACTGATTGGGCTGCCATTTTATTGAAATCATTTGAAGCGTTGCTGATTTCGGAAAATATCAAAATCAATCTTATCGCCGGTGTTCGTGAGGAGGTAAGCGATCATTTCCTGAAAATATCTACCGGCAGGTTCGATAAATCAGTTGAGATCATTTTTGAAAAAGAAAAAGACGCCTACTTCAAAAGATTCAACCAAATTATAAGGGAAACTGATTTGCTGGTTACCAAGCCCAGCGAGTTATCGTTTTATGCCGGGCTGGGTCTCCCCATTTTAATGACACCGCCGCTGGGCTCCCAGGAGGAATACAACCGAAGGTGGCTACTGAAAAATAAAGCTGCCGCAGACCTTCCGCAAAAGACCAACCTGGCAAAATGGTTTAGTGAAAAACTTGAAAACGGCACTTTTGCCACGCTGGCCATCAATGGTTTTCAAAATATCGAAAAGGCCGGCTACTATCACATTATGGATTACCTTAACGGGAAATCTATTCCGACAAGAAAATAAAAAGTAATATTGCAACCCTTTAGCACGATGTTGAACCAAAGCAGGAAAAGTAACAGTGAAGATAAAAATCCACAAACATGTTAAAACAGCCATCAAAATCACTCTCTCGCTGGGTATTCTCGGGTTTGTGCTTTACAAAATCGATACAGAGGAACTGCTCCGGGTTTTTAGCCGGGTCAACTTGTGGTACCTGATACCTGCACTGTTGTTTTTTGCCGTTTCCAAACTTATCGCCGCTTTTAGGCTAAACCGTTTTTTGGCCTCCACCGGTATCATAATCAGCGATGCATTCAACATCCGGCTTTATTTGCTGGGGATGTTTTACAACCTGTTTCTGCCGGGTGGAATAGGTGGGGACGGATATAAAATCTGGCTGCTCAATAAGCGGTTTGACGTAAAGGCCAGGAATATTTTCTGGGCCATCCTTATCGACCGCGTGATGGGTTTGCTTGCTTTGTTTTGTCTGGCGTCCGGGCTGGCTGTTTTTATTCCCATTCCTGAAGTTTACCGCAATTTTGTTTGGCTGCTCATTCCGGTTTCAGTGGCTGCATTCTATTTCTTTGTCAGGATTTTATTTTCAAAGTATCTGAAGATATTTTTTCAAACCCTCGGGCAATCATTTCTGGTGCAGCTTTCACAGGTAATTTCAGCAGTTTTTATCTTGATGTCGATTGGCGTTTTTGGTGAATTACATGAATACATCTTTGTGTTTTTGTTGTCATCCATCGTGGCTGCATTACCAATGACTATTGGCGGAATCGGCTCCCGGGAAATCACATTTTTGTTTGGTGCTGAAATGATGGGATTGGACATCAGCAATTCCATCGCGCTCAGCCTGTTGTTTTACCTCATCACGGCTTTCGTATCCCTTACGGGGATTTATTATAGCATCCGCGACGATAAACTCGGCGAGCCAGCCCGTTAGGCGTTTTTGGCGTGCTTCTTCTTTTTATCCTCCACCATGGCAATGATGGTATTTCCGGGTTTTGGTTTTACAGTATTTTCGGTGTTAATCACCTGCAATTCTTTGTTCTCGTTGATCAGGAAAAGAGGGATGGCTTCCTCACCATAAAACTTTTTAAATGCTTCGTAATCAAAATCCTTTGTGAGTTTTGTTGATTTTATCACCGCTCCTTTATAAAATTGCCTGCGCAGCCTGGCGAAGGTGACACCTTTGCCAAATAAAAACCTTCCCCTCAAATGTTTGGGAGAGTAATCCTGTTCATTGCCTTTTTCTGCCTGGAAAGGTATCAACTGGTAAAGTTCCTGGCGGTCGAATATTTCACCAAAGCGCAACACCGACAGAGAATTTATCTCATCATTTGAAGTTAGTGCCATCAATTTTCCAATGCCGCCGAGGGGTATCTGCTCAACCACATATTCCGACATGATGCTGCCATAAACCGTTTTGATGCCTTCCATTTTAGCACGGGAAACATCACGCCTGTTGGTATCCACCATCACCACATTAAAGCCCTCCTGTTTGATGGTCTTCGCAATTTCCAACGCCCAGGGATGGCTGCCAACAATAAGGATTCCCTGCGAATCGGATTCGGCAACGCCCAGCCACCGGGCTACCGGGGTGGAGGTAAGGCCATAAATTACAACGGTTCCAACAATCACGACGAATGTTACCGGAACAAGGGCTTCCGCGTTTTCTATACCGGTTTCGAGCAATCGTAGTGCAAAGATCGAAGAAACCGCTGCAGCCACTATACCACGTGGTGCAATCCAGGAAAGGAAAAGTTTTTCGCGCCAGCTGATTTTTTTACCGATCGTAGAGAAAAATACGGATAAAGGCCGGGCAATAAATATCATTAACCCCAGAAAAACTGCACTGCCAATGGAAACGTAAGCCAGTGAGGAGGGATCGAGCCTGGCAGATAAAATAATGAATAAAACAGAGATGATCAGGATGCGCAGGTTTTCTTTGAATTGGAGGATGTGTTTGACGGAGACATATCGCTGGTTGGCCATGATGATGCCCATAAGCGTTGCTGAGAAAAGCCCTGATTCCGGTTGGATGAGGTCGGAGAGCAGATAGGCTGCAATAACCAGAGAGAGTGTAACCGTTTCCTGTAAAAAATCCGGAACCCAGTATTTTCGCAACAGCACAAGCAGCAGCCACGCAAAGCCCAGCCCGATCAACCCACCGAAAAGTACGGTTTTACCGAGGGTTAGCAATACCATAGCCGTAGCACCCTGAATTTCACCAACCAGAATAGCCTCAAAAACCAGCACGGCCAGCATAGCCCCGATGGGGTCGATCACAATGCCTTCCCATTTCAGGATGTCGTTTACTTTACCGGTAGGCCGGATATGCCGGAGTAAAGGGCCAATCACAGTCGGGCCGGTTACCACAAGGATAGCCCCAAGCAAAATGGAAATCTGGAAGTTAAGCCCCAGGATATAATAAGCTCCCAGTCCCCCGATGATCCATGTAACCAATACACCAATCGATACAAGGCCCAGGACTGTTCCGCCTATTTCGCGCAGTTCCTTGATGTTTAGGGTGAGTCCGCCTTCAAAAAGGATTACGGCTACGGCAAGGGTTACAAAAGGCAGGAGCACATCGCCAAGCAACTGGTCAGGATTCAGGAATCCTGTGACAGGCCCTGCCATGAAACCAAAAATCAGCAAAAAAACAATGGAAGGAAATCTCAGCCTCCATGCCAGCCACTGCGCTCCAATCCCCAGTATGATTAATCCCGCAAGGTTAATTAGTACTTCTTCCGACATATACTATCCCATTTTTTTTACCCTGATGATGTACTTTTTCCCAACAAAGCCATAATAACAACACTAAAGCGGTATTGTTAAATTATTTTCCAAAAGGGTATTGAGAGGGGAGATGTGCGGAAAAACTAAAGCATGTAAAGAAGGGCCTCATCTCAAACGAGCGAAATTTTTCCATGCTTCATCTTCTTCGGGTGATAGCCAGTCTTTGGCCAAAACATTTTCGCTGGCAAAATGGGTGAGTATTTCATCTTTACCTGCATTACTTTTTGGTATAGATTCTTGTTTCAACAGCTCACTTAGTTTTTTCTTTTCATAATCCGGTAGTTGTGTTACTATGTCAACTACCTGATTGAAGCTGAGGGGCAATTGTACGTTTATATCTGTTGATTCCATGTCTTAAGTTTTTTTATAAACGGGTATTCATGGTAGGGATTTTATTCATGTGTAAAAAGATGACATTTACCAAAAATACAAATTTTAAACAATGTTCACCCAAAGCGATTTTCGGGAAAAGTTAACATCATATCCTGTTAAAAGATAGTCGCCTGAGATGCGCTGAATTTATCAGTGTGAAATTCGGTCAAGGTACCTAAATCAAACTATCTACCGAAAATAAAATCAGCACCAGCATCAGGAAAAGATTGATTTCCATAAAGGCCTTACGGAGGTTGAACTGCTGTTTTCGCATCAGGATGAAGAAACTGTAAACGATCCAGACCGAAGATGCCAGAAGCAAAGCAGTTATAACCCCAGAAGAAATCACGCCTGCAACCGGAATGATCATTACAGAAAAGGCTGTTGCCAGCACCCATACAAAAATGAGTTTCTTTAACTGGGCTTCGCTGAAATAGGAGGTTAGTGTGGAAAATCCGGCCACTTCGTATTCGGGGCCAAATTTGAGCAGTAATAAAATAAAATGAGGCACCTGCCAGATAAACAGCAGCATTGCGATGAGGATGATGGCAGTATCGAAAACATATCCACCTGCTGCCGTCCAGCCAATTATTGGGGGGAAGGCTCCCACAAAAGCCCCGGCCAGCACGGCAAAAACGGTCTTACGCTTCATGGGCGTGTAAATGCCGTTATACCACAACAGGGTTAATAATCCGATTAAACATGCTGTAGGGTTGTTGCCTAACCACAGAATAAGGGCCCCGATAAGTGAAACAATGATGGAGAAGATGAGCGTGTTGGTGGAGGAAAACCTACCGCTCGGAATCGGCCGGTTTTTGGTCCGGTTCATCCGGGCATCCAAATGATATTCCTGATACTGGTTCAGCGCGGCGCTGCCACCAGCCAGCAAGAATACCCCAAGTGTGGAAATTATCGCACCGGAATCAAAACTGCCGCTGTAAACGAGGTAGCCCGTCAATGAGCTGATCGATACCGCAAATGGAATTTTGATCTTGCTCAGTTCGGCAAACAGCCCCAATGTTGATTTAATGCGTTGCATTTTTTTGATTCCGTCCTATTTTAAAGTTTTCAGATATTCGATAAATTGATCAATTTCCTGTTCAGAGATCATATCCTTGTAGGCAGGCATCAAACCTTCGTTGTAACCTACCACAATCTCTGCATTTGGGTCATAGATCGATTTCACGATATAGTCGCGATCGACTGTAACTGTTTTTTCCTCGCCATCAACCAGTACTTTGCGTTCTTCTCCCCAGATACCTTTAAAGCTGTTGCCGACCAGTTTGGTTCCATCGGAGGAGTGGCAGGCTACACAACCGTTCATTTTTATCACATTAAAGCCTTCGGCAACCACATCCAGGTCGCTTTCACCTTCCGGGGTTTTCATCCATTCGGCCCATTCGTCGTCCGAAACCACTTCAACGGTTGTGAGCATGTAGGCATGTCGCAATCCGCAATACTCGGCACAAAGCAGATCGTACGACCCAAACTCATTGGCGGTGAACCACATCCAGTTTTTGCGTCCGGGAACTACATCCTCCTTGATGCGGAATGCCGGCACATACAACGCATGGTTTACATCCACCGAAATCAGGTCCAGATATACGGGTTTGTCCTTGGGAACGATCAGCTTATCACTTTTTTTACCGTTTTCATATTCAAAGGTCCAACTCCACATCCGCGCAATGGCTTTGACCGGAATGGCATCGTCCGGCACATCGCGCATGGGTGCGAAACCGGCCCAGCCATAATAAAACATGACTAGTACGAGAATGGTTGGAATTACGGTCCAGATTACCTCGAGTTTATTACTCCCGGTTATGGATGTATCCGCTTTGGGATTTTTTGATTTTCTGTACCTGAAAACAAAATAGATCATGGTTCCTGTGATAAGCACCAGGAAAAACAGTGAAATTCCCAGGATTACGTAAAAAGCTAGATCAACGCCTTCGACAAAATTTGAAGCTCCACTCATTTTATTTTTCCTCCGATATTAAAAGTACAGGTAATCAGTAAATAAGAAAATCAGCACCGCAATAAACAGAAAAGCCACGCCGATGACTATTGCCTGCATAAATCTGTTTTCAAACTTCAGATGCATAAAATATGTTCCCACGAGGTAGGTTTTAATGCTGGCCACCAAAAGCGCAATAACCACGGTTAAAGCCTGGAAATCGAACTGTGCAATTTCGATGGTGATCAATGTAAAGATCAGCAGATCTATCCAAACCAGGATATTAAATTTATAGTCAACAATATGTGTATCTTGTTCTCCCGACATATTTTTGTGATTTTAAATGATTAGATAAAACAATGGAAACAAATAAATCCAGATTACATCCACAAGGTGCCAGTATAGGCCGCCATTTTCGAGATAGATATAACGGTCTTTATTGATGCTTCCTTTTTTGATATAAATTGCGATGATAAATAACAATATGGCACCCACAATAACGTGAATGGCGTGCAGTCCGGTCATAAAAAAATAGAGGTTGAAAAATTGTGTCTCACCGGTGCTAAGTTCCTTGAAGTGGTCCATGCCCGGGAACAGGCCATGTTCATACTTCGACATCCATTCAAAATATTTATTCACCAGAAATATCAACGCAAAAATGATGGTTGCCCATATAAGATTCACCGCTCTTTTGGTGTGTCCTTTTTGAAGGGCAGTAATGGACAGTGCCACAGTTAAACTACTGGTCAGCAGGATAACCGTGTTGATAGCGCCAATCACCACATCCAGTTGGGCAGATCCGTCGTGAAAGGCTTCCTGGTTCAAATACCGGTATGCGGCATAAACGATGAAAAGGCCGCCAAATAGCAGCACTTCGGTGAACAGAAATAGCCACATCCCCATTTTCTTTCCATACGGATCAAAATGAATAACGTGGTCGTGCGAAGCAGCTTGTGAACTCATATTATGCGTTTTGATTGTTCTTTTCTAAATATGTTTCATAGTCGGTATAATCGTATGGTCCGCGCTTAACTTCAGGTGTTTCATCAAAGTTGTAGAGTGTTGGCGGCGATTGCGTGTGTGTCCAGTCCAGCGTAACCGATTTCCATGGATTGGTGGAGGCTTTCGGCCCCTTGCGACCATTGATGAGGTTTATGATCATCAGGATCAGTCCAATTGCAAGAATCCATGATCCGTAGGTTGAAATCTGGTTTGGCAGTGTAAATTCAGGAAGGTAGTCATAATAACGTCTCGGCATTCCCATCATGCCCAGCACCAACATGGGGAAATAAACCAGGTTGAATCCAATGAAAAGAATGGTAAATGCAATGTTTGCCATTTTCTGATTATACATTCTGCCCCATATTTTCGGATAGTAAAAATGGATGGCCCCGAAAAATGCAAAGCCCGTTCCCCCGAACATCACGTAATGGAAGTGGCCTACCACAAAATAAGTATCGTGAACATGAATATCTGTTGCCAGCGCGCCTACCACAAGCCCTGTCAGTCCGCCAATCGTAAACAGGAATATAAATGCAAGCGCATAGAGCAGCGGTGTTTTGATATCGATTGACCCTTTGTATAGCGTTGATACCCAGTTAAACACTTTGATGGCACTGGGTATGGCCACTAAAAATGTGAGTATTGAGAATATGATTCGCGCTGGACCGCTCATGCCGGAAGTAAACATGTGGTGCCCCCACACGAAATACCCGATAAATGCAATGGCAAGACTGGAATATACAATAACTTTATATCCGAATATTGATTTTTTTACAAACACCGGAATGGTTTCCGAAACTATTCCCATGGCGGGCAGCACCATGATATACACTGCCGGGTGCGAATATATCCAGAACAGATGCTGGTATAGCACCGGGTCGCCCCCCAGTGCCGGGTCGAAGAGCCCGATTCCAAGCGAACGTTCGGCAACGATCATCAGTAGCGTAATGCCCACGATCGGTGTGGCAAGCACCTGTATCCAGGCGGTGGCATAAAGTGCCCAGGGAAAAAGTGGCATCTTCATCCACGACATGCCCGGGGCACGCATCTGGTGCATGGTAACAATAAAGTTTACACCGGTAAGGATGGATGAAAAACCAAGCACAAAAGCGGCAAGCACTGCCACCGTAACATTGGTGCCCGTTTTCACGCTGTAGGGCGCATAGAATGTCCAGCCGGTATCAGCGGGGCCTTCACCATAGAATAATGTTGCCAGTGCCAGTAAACCACCCAGTACATAAAGGTACCACGAAACAAGGTTTAACTTTGGAAAAGCCACATCGGGAGCCCCGATGAGCATGGGCAGGGCAAAGTTGCCGAAAATGGCAGGAATGCCCGGGATAATAAACAGAAAGATCATAATTACCCCGTGAAGGGTAAATACTTCGTTATAGGTTTGCGGGTCGAGGAGGGTTTCACCGGGCGCGATCAATTCGTAGCGCATGATCAGTCCCAGTATAAATGCAACCACAAAAAATGCACTGATTGCCCAGAAATATAAGAGGGCGATCCGTTTATGATCTTCGGTTACCAGCCACGAGAGAAAGCCTTTCCTGACCTGGTAAAAATTCACATACTCTCTTGGTTGTGGTATAGCAGTCATATCATGTAAATTTAGTTTAGTTATTCATTTTTGGATGTACGCGCCTTTTTTTGCTGAGAATGAGAAATGCCAGTGAGGAGAGCGCTAAGATTATAATAATGGTTCCTGATACTTTGGTAATGTTAAAAACGTATTTTTTGCCTTCCGGATCGTAGCTGAAACAATAGTTCAGAATCTTGTTGATGGTCGGGCCGGAGCGACCTTCAGCAGCTTCTACCAGTGCCATCTTTAAATCGAAGGGAAGGAAGTAAGTACCATAAAGATAGCGGGTAACTTTACCATTGGGGCTGAGCACCATGATGGCAGCAGCGTGAATAAAATCATCACCCTCACGTTTGAACTGGTAACCTACACTTTCGGTGAGTCGTTTAATGTTTGTGCTGTCTCCCACCATCCAAAGCCACTGACTTTCGTCAATTTCCTTGTTTACCTGCTTCACATAGTTTTTCTTTTTGTCTTTGGCCAGTTGGTAAGTTTCCTTTTCGTTAAAGCTTACTGTTAGCACCTGGTAATCTTTACCCAGCTCCATATCGGTTTTGCCAATTACGTCGGCGATACCGTCAAGCAGCGGGCTGCAAATACCCGGGCAGGTAAAATACACCAGGGTGAGCACGGTGGGTTTGTCGATAAGTGATTTGAAATTTACAGTGTCTCCATTCTCGGTGGTAAATGTCAGGTCTTCAGGAACATATTCGTCCAGTTTTTCATAAATACCCAGCAGGTTCATCAGCGAATCTGCACTCATTTCTTCCTGATCCTGCGCAAATGAGCATGAAAAAAGCACTGCAAAAAAAATCGTGAGAAAAATTTTCATATTCGGAGAGATAGTCTTTTTGTTTGTTAGTATCATGGCCGGCAAAATTAAAAAATTATTTAGGTATTCTTACCCCAATTTGCAGAGAAGGGCCAATTAAATTTTGTTAATGATCTGTTAAATTTTTAATGAAAATTAAAAATGGCTTATGATGGATTAATTAGATTTAGAATGGCTTTTGATTTAATTCACCCGGAAATTAAAAGATTCCCGGTTTACATTAACCGGGAATTGAGGAATTTAACAGTAATCAGTGTAATCTGCAGCAATACATTCAGTAAGGGTTTTGGAGGCAAAATCTGTTACTCCCGCTGGGCTTTAACATCTTCAACGGTAACCACACCACCGTTGTTGCCCCAGCTGTTCAGGATGTAATTTACCACATCACGAACTTCTTCATCTGTAAGGTCAACCACCGTCATGATACCGCCCGGATAAGTCACACCATTTACGGTAATCGGTTCTTTGGCTCCGTACATGGTTTGCTTAATAGCGCGGTGTTTATCTTCCAGCAGGTAATCAGCCTTGGCAAGGGGCGGAAATGTTGGTGGAATGCCCTGACCGTTTACCTGATGACATGCAACGCAGGTTCCTTTTCCTTCATATATTTTCTTTCCAGCCTCCATGGAGGCTTCCAGGTCAATTTCAGAAGCCAGCATGATGGTTTCTTCAACTTCGTAATCGTATTTATTTCCCATGGATGTAAGGCTGAACAATAAAGCCAACAAAAATGAGATTCCAATAGTTGTAATGATTAAATTTTTCATGATTCTGATCGTATTAATTTTAAAGTTTAGGATTAAACATGTGTATGCCAAAGATGTTCGGTGATTTTGCTTATTTGTTAAAAAATGAAAATAAGTATCGCTTGATATTACTTTCCAGGATTTAATTTGGCAATAGGCAACTCAAAACTCACCTCTCACAACTCGCTTCTCTCGCCATACTCATTAAAACTCGCTACCTCTTCAAACGCCTTCCTTCCTTTCACTGGTGGTTTTTTATAATCCGGATAGCCAATCGAAATCAGCAATCCGATGGTTTTCTTAGGCGGAATGTTTAGCAGTTTTTTGATGGCCTTCTCATTGAACCAGCCCAGCATACAGGTTCCCAAACCCAGATCAGTAGCCTGCAGGCAAAAATGTTCTGCTGCAATGCCGATGTCTATAAGCGGGTATTCCTTGTTTTTGATGGCCCCGCCAATTTGTGTGATCAGTTTGGGTTTTTCCATGATGATCACTGCAATGGCCTGAGCATTGCTCACAAATTTATTAAAAGCAATAACCTGATTGTAGGTTTCTGAAGCCACTTTTTTAACAAGGTCGGATTCGTCAACGATTATAAAATGCCACGGTTGCGAATTGCATGCAGAGGGTGCAAGCCTTGCCGCTTCAACACATTGTTCAAGTTTTTCTCTTTCCACAGGTTTATCTGAATATTTCCGGGCGCTGTATCTGGAACTTACAAGTTCAATAAATTTCATGCCTCAAAAATAGATTATTTAGT
>JAGYLT010000419.1 GCA_018400545.1 Bacteroidales bacterium | reverse complement strand
CCTTGCTTTTCTTGTCTTTATTTATTACGAAATTTTGCTGAACAAAGATTTCGTCAACAACGAATCCGTCAGCAACCTCGTCGCGCTGCTGCAGCAACTCTGGCAAACAATCAGGGAGTTGCTGTTAGGGATGTGGTGACCAACAGAAGCATGGCAGCACTTTCGCTAAATTGGAAACACAATTTGCGCTCAACACAGACTTAAACCGCGCCAGGCCAGGCGATATTAATAATGCCGCAACGAAACCCGAAACTTCGGATTGAATTTGTAATGCAATTTTTATCCTCGCTAAGCGGTTCCGGACATCCGTAACCGCTTTGAATCCCGCTAAAAATTATTTAGATTCCCTCTAAATTTCATTTTTTCTCCTGATAAAAAAAATATCACATTTTTCGATGTCAACAGAATGCCAACCCCCATCAATACACATCTTTTAAAAATCAAAAAATACTACATTTTGACATGTGCAGATTTTACACTTCAAAACCCAAATGTTAAAAAGCTTGCTTTTAGAGCATTCCTGGCTTATCTTCGCTGCGTTTTTTTACACTATTATTCATTGAAACTTATTATCATAAAATCTACTATTCATCAACCAACCGCAGCGATCATGGGATTGCTGATCGTGATCGGAGTGGGGTGCAGTAAAGACAACCACAGGGATCAGGTGCAAATGCCGGAAGCCGAATTCGACCCTGCAGGGCTGATTACCGGTTTTTCACAAAAGATGGATGACTATAAAAAAGGTGTATTCCTGAAAAGCAGCGAAAGCATCTTAATTGACTCGGCCATCTGGTACATTGACGCTACGCTGAATTATTACTACGCCAAGGCCAATTATCCGTGTGCCAGATTTCATTGGGACACGGTGTTTGTTGAGATGAACGTACTTGACAGCTATGAAGCCATGTACGCCGAGGTTTTCGAAGCCTACGATTCTACTTTGTTCGGCATTAGCGACAAGTATTATGAAATTGAGGAGGATGAAAAACAGTTTCTTATGGCCATGGTTGAAGATATGGGCTCACTGCCCGACAACAAACGTAGCCTGCGAATTATTACTGTTACAGGAACGGGGACATTGGAGCATAGCGGAAATTTTGATCCAACAGAATCCTATTACTGGCATAGAGAAATATATAAAGACTGCGAAGGTGAAGATGCTGAAACTAATGCACCGCTGCTTTTCGAAGCATTGCTAAACAACCACTTTAAACAGCCACCAACAAATCCAAACTGCCGCTGGGTTTACTACGGTACTCCTGAAGTAATTACCTATTGGTATTATGATTACCCATCAGGCTTATTTTTCCCACCAACCCCGCCAAATTATCTGGACTACAAGGTGTTTTTTGCATCTTCATCTGTTGGGCCTATTACTGCGGAAACCAAATGCCTGGAACACGACCAACATGAAATGGGATTGCACGAGATGCAATACTACTATGATAACCTGAAAGATTTTGTGGTTGCCTATCACAACTCAACACAAAATACCGGCAACAGGCGGTTTGCGGTGGCATATATTGAAAGTGACGATGACCCTGGGTCAACTTCTATAATACAGCACATTCCGCAAATCACCTACAAGAAACGGATGCTTGAATGTAGCGCACCTATAATTATACCCGAAAGATGAGAAGTGTTGTTTTCTTGCTAATGATTTTTTCACTGGCGGCGGCCAGTCTGGAAGCACAAGTCAATACGTTTAGCCTTCTGTACGAATCGCCTGCCAATAAACATAGTTTTATTCCAATAGAGGATGATGACGGCAATTTCATTACGCCGATAAGTATCTATACAGGAACCTATTATTCACCAAGTCAGTTGGACAGGGGTTTTTTACTAAAATTCAGCCCAACCGGCGATACCTGTAGTTACTATTACAGTATTCCCGACACATCTATCAGCCTTACTCATATTGTAAGCACCGCTGACGGCGGGTATCTATTATCAGGCTCATCAATTGCCACAGGCATGGATTCAGTGAATTTGCTGCTGATTAAACTGAACAGTGATTTTGAGATTGATTGGCTAAAGCAGCATTATTTGTACGGAAATTTTATGATGCGGATCAGCAGGTTGTTCCCGCTTGATGACAACGGCTTTATACTTACCGGTGATGTATGCAAATATCCTTGTGCTACCTATTACCCGTACTTAGCTCATATTGATAAGCATGGCAATATTGTAAGCGAAACCATTTATAATTACTTTTCCGGTAAGAGATACGAATATATGTTAAATCCTGCCAGAAACAGGATATGGATGTTTGCAGTCGGTTTGCCTCCACATACGAATG